>CAOKUK010000107.1 GCA_948472595.1 uncultured Eubacterium sp. | reverse complement strand
AGATTAAATTCCACTGTTGAGAGGAAGAAGATTTGCAGGATTGAATTCCATATAGGGGTGGAATTTAGTTTTGCAATTGAGTTTTCAATTCCTTTGAAATTCCCGGCATAAAATAAATTGACATAAGCAAAATAACCATATATAATAAAAGTACAAAAAACCATACGGAATTATGAGGTGATACTATGTTAGCAGTAAAGAGCATGGATGTGCGTGAAAATTTCAAAGAATGGTGCAATAAAGTAATAGGCGGTGAGACGCTTATTGTGTCAAGACCGAAAAATGAAAATGTAGTAATTGTATCTGAAAAAGAGTATAATGAAATGGCGAAAGCCAGGAGAAACGCAGAATATCTGGCTATGCTGGACAGGAGTTATAAGCAGTTAGAAAATGGGGAATCCATTTCTTTCAGCATGGAAGAATTGCGGGCAATGGAATCTGATGACTGGGAACCTACTGAAAAAGTATTAAATTGGATGGAACGGATGAAACATAAAGATGAATGATTTTACATTTACAGACAAAGGATTTTCTGATTACATTTATTGGCAGTCTCAAGACAGGAAAACAGCGAAGAAAATCAATAGTCTTTTAGTGGATATTAAACGAAATGGGGCAATGCAAGGCATTGGAAAGCCAGAGCCGCTGAAACAGCGTCCCGGATATTCCAGGCGGATTGATGAAAAAAACCGGTTAGTATACGATATTGATGAATTGCAGAATATCAAAATCATATCATGCAGAGGGCATTACGACGATTAAGGAGGGATATTCCTAAAATGCCAGATTGACCCGTTGTCAGCTTTTTGTTAGAATCTTGTTCGTAAAGTTACAGAGAATTATGAAAAACACATAAAGCTGTGAAAAGAAGTTCGCTAAAATACAGCGTTTTACGCAACATCAGGCAAAACCGGGATAACACAGAGAAAGCGTTATCGCTTTTTGGTAGTGCGGAGGTCACGGGTCCGATTCCCGTCAGCAGCTTTTTGCAAAAGAAAAGGCCTTGATTGATTCAAGGTCTTTTGCTATGCGCAAAATCTGAAACCCGCCCCTTGCTGCGCACGGCCATAAAGGCCGCATGCATGGGCTTCCTCATCTTAGTTTCCAAACATGTATTTCAGGAGAAGCTCAATGTCTTCTTTCTCGTAAGCCACCAAATCCAATTCATTGATTAAGGCTTTGTTATGGAACAATTCTGTTACCGTGACAAATTTTGTCAGCTGTGACTTCAGGTTCAGGCGGTCGCCTTCTTTGGACACCAGCTCCACCGTGCCTTTGCACTGTTCCACCACTTTCATAAATTCATCCACATTGTCAATGTTGTAAAGCTTCATAAAAATACACTCCTTTCAAAAAAATAAGTCTGTTGAAATTGCTTTGCAGCTTAATCCCCGCCAACGTCAGGCAAGCGGCTTAAAAATTCATGGGCAGACGCAGAGAATGGAAGGCTGGGGTTCATAGCGGCCACAATCCGGCGCTTTGGAATCTGCTCCTTGGTGCGGATAACATACAATTCCTCATCTTGCGGGGAAAGGCAGTAGTCCGGAAGGAAGGCGATGCCAAGTCCGATGCGGGCCAGGTCGACCAGCAAGTCATTGCTGCTCAATTCCACTTCCGGCGCCAGCTCCAGCTGATGCTGCAAAAAGAGCTTATGCAGGTATTCGCTGGTGGCGCTTTTTCTCTCCAGCATTAAAATAGGATATTTCTGCAGCTGCTCGAAAGTGACCTCTTGGCCTTTCAAGTCATAATACGCAGGGTTTGCGATAAACACATCCGTAAAGTCCGCCACGGTTTTCTGGATATAGGCGCTGTTCATGCGGGAATTGGGATAGTTGGCGATGATTAAGTCCACTTTTCCCTGCGCCAGCAAATCCACGCAGCTTAGAGAAGTCGCATTTGTCACCTTAATGGGGATGTTGGGAAAATCCTTGCGGAATTGCCCCAGGTAAGGCACCAAAAAGTAGCGGCAGATGGTGTCGCTGGCTCCAATATGGAGTTCCCCGAATCCCAATGCGGCTGGGCTCAAAATCTGGCTTTCCCCGCGTTGGATTAAGTTGATGGCAGGCTCCACATGCTTAAGCAGCAGTTTCCCCGCCGGGGTAAGCTGCACCCGCTTGGTGCTGCGGATAAACAGAGGCTGCCCCAGCTTCCGCTCCAGCGTCTTAATGGACTGGCTGACGGCTGACTGGGAAATATAAAGTTGTTTTGAGGCTTCTGAAAAGCTTAGGGAAGAAGCCACATGGTAAAATACTTTGTAAAGCTCATAATTGATGTCCATGATCTTTTGCCTCCGTTGCTGCCTTTATTATAGATTCGGATTTTGCATCTGTCAATGCGGTATGTGGAAGTTCGTGGATTTCTAACGAAAAGTGGGACGCCGATTTTTGCGAAAAGAAAATAGAATGGAAATTTTGCACAAAAATCAAGCCAAAAATGGAAATAAAAACACATTTTTTTGTGCAATACTGACATAATCTGTTTTGCAGACTGACTTGCTGCGCTTGCAGACAGTCAATACGCTGAGATAAAAACCTATAGTATTTTCCGCCTTCGTATGTTAAAATAAAGCCGGATAGCTACGGATGCCCCTCTCTGCCAGGCTTTGCCCATGCGGCCTTTTTGGCACAGAAGCATCCTCCACCGAAACCACATATTAGGAGGTTAATTATGAGCAACGTAAGACGAATTTTTGTGGAAAAGAAGCCTGCCTTTGCCATTCAGGCCAAAGAACTGCAGTCAGAAATCAAGCACTACCTGGGCATCCAGACCGTGACAGGCGTGCGCGTCCTAATCCGCTATGACGTAGAGCACATTTCCGAGGAAACCTACCAGAAAGCATTGGTGACCGTATTTTCAGAGCCTCCCGTGGATTATGTCTATGAAGAGGAGTTTGACTATGGGGATGCGGCCGCCTTCAGTGTGGAGTATCTGCCGGGGCAGTATGACCAGAGGGCGGATTCCGCCGAGCAGTGCGTGAAGCTTTTAAATGAAGAAGAGGAGCCCATCATCCGCACTGCCACTACCTATGTGTTGGAAGGGGAGGTGTCAAAGGAACAGCTGGAAGCCATTAAGAGGCACTGCATCAATCCCGTGGATTCCCGGGAAACCGGGTTGGATAAGCCTAAGACCCTGGCGGAGGAATTTGAGGAGCCGGAAGATGTAAAGGCCTTTGAGGGCTTCACAGAGATGCCGGAAGAGGAACTTCGGGTTCTGTACGCATCCCTGGGCCTTGCCATGACCTTCCAGGATTTCCTCCATATCCAGAATTACTTTCGCAAGGACGAGGGGCGCAATCCTACAGTGACGGAAATCCGCGTGCTGGACACTTACTGGTCAGACCATTGCAGGCATACCACATTTTCTACAGAGCTGAAGGAGGTCACTTTTGGGGAAGGGTTTTACCGAAAGCCCATAGAGGGAGCCTACCAGGATTACCTAGCTACCCATAAGGAGCTGTACCAGGGACGGGAGGATAAATTTGTCTGCCTGATGGACCTTGCCCTGATGGCGATGAAGCGCCTCAAAAAAGAGGGCAGGCTGGACGACCAGGAAGAATCGGATGAGATTAACGCCTGCTCGATTGTGGTTCCCGTGGAGGTGGATGGGAAGACCGAGGAATGGCTGGTGAATTTTAAAAATGAGACCCACAACCATCCGACGGAAATTGAGCCCTTCGGCGGCGCAGCCACTTGCCTGGGCGGCGCAATCCGCGACCCCCTGTCCGGGCGCACCTATGTGTACCAAGCCATGCGCGTCACAGGGGCGGCAGACCCTACCATATCGGTGAAGGATACTTTAGAGGGCAAGCTGCCCCAGAAGAAGCTGGTGCGGGAGGCTGCCCGCGGCTATAGCTCCTATGGCAATCAGATTGGCCTGGCCACCGGCTATGTGAAGGAAATTTACCATCCGGATTATGTGGCGAAGCGTATGGAAATCGGCGCAGTGATGGGGGCGGCTCCCAGGCGCGCGGTGCAGCGCCTCACCTCAGATCCGGGAGATGTGATTATTTTGCTGGGCGGCCGTACGGGGCGGGATGGCATTGGCGGCGCCACAGGCTCCTCCAAAGCCCATAATACGGAATCCACGGCTTTGTGCGGCGCAGAAGTGCAGAAGGGCAATCCGCCCACGGAACGCAAGATACAGCGGCTGTTCCGCAGAGAAGAGGTTGCCCATATCATCAAGAAGTGCAATGATTTCGGCGCAGGCGGCGTGTCTGTGGCGATTGGGGAGCTGGCAGATGGCCTGCGGGTTCAGCTGGACAAGGTTCCCAAGAAATATGCCGGCTTGGACGGGACGGAGATTGCCATTTCCGAATCCCAGGAGCGTATGGCCGTGGTAGTTGCGCCGGAAGATGTGGAGCGATTCCTCTCCTATGCCGGTGAGGAGAATCTAGAGGCGGTGGAAGTGGCCGTCGTGACAGAAGAGCCCAGGCTGGTGCTGGAATGGAGGGGGAAGGAGGTCGTAAATATCTCCCGGGCGTTCCTGAACACCAACGGCGCCCATCAAGAGACTGCCGTGGCCGTGGATATCCCAGAGCGAGAGGGGAATTTCTTCCAGAAAAAGGAAATAGGGGAAGTCGGGGAGCTGCTTGCAAAGGGCGATGTGAAAGGGGCGTGGCTTAGGACTCTGGCAGATTTGAACGTCTGCTCCCAGAAAGGCTTGGTGGAGATGTTTGACGGTTCCATCGGCGCAGGCAGCGTGTTCATGCCCTATGGCGGGAAATACCAGTTGACAGAGACCCAGAGCATGGTGGCCAAGATTCCGGTGGCTCAGGGGAAATGCGATACGGTGACTATGATGGCTTATGGGTTTGACCCAATCCTTTCCTCTTGGAGCCCTTTCCATGGCGCCGTCTATGCTGTTTTAGAGTCAATGGCCAGGATTGTGGCCGCAGGCGGCGACTATAGGAAAATTCGCTTTACGTTCCAGGAGTATTTCCGCAGGATGAGTGAGGATCCCAGCCGCTGGAGCCAGCCATTTGCAGCCCTTTTAGGGGCGTATAGCGCACAGATTGGTTTTGGGCTGCCCTCCATTGGCGGCAAGGATTCCATGTCCGGCACCTTCAATGAGATCGATGTGCCCCCTACGCTGGTGTCCTTTGCGGTGGATATTGCCAAAGCCCAGGACATCATCACGCCAGAGCTGAAGGAAGCGGGGAATAAGCTGGTGCTGTTTAAGGTTGCGTCAGATCAATATGATTTGCCGGTCTATGGGCAGGTTATGGAGCTGTACGGCGCCATCCATTCCCTTATCCGGCAGAAGGCCATTGTGTCTGCTTACGCTCTGGATGGAAAAGGAATTGCGGCGGCAGTCAGCAAAATGGCCTTCGGCAATCAGCTGGGCGTCACCCTGGATGGGGAGATTTGCCAAGACTGCCTGTTTGGCCCTCATTTTGGGAAGCTGGTGGCTGAAGTGCCGGCGGATAAGGTGGATGTTGTCCAGGAAGCCATAGCGGCCGCCATGGCTGGATATGCAAAGGGCGCAGAGGTGTCCGGCTTAGAGGGAAGCCAGGGGTCTGCTGGTTCCCAAGCGGTATCGAAAGGCTGCGGGAATGCTTCCTACTGCAGGGTCATTGGCGAAGTGACGGACAGCCGGAAATTCATTTACGGCGATATGGAGCTTTCCATGGAAGAAGCCATTGCCGCATGGACGGGCACTTTGGAAAAGGTGTTCCCCACCATTGCAGTGGCAGGCAAAGAGGAAGTGGCCGCAGGCGCTTTCCATGCAAAGAAGGTATATGCATGCAGGCATAAGGTGGCAAGGCCAAGGGTATTCATCCCGGTGTTCCCGGGCACCAATTGCGAATATGACAGTGCGCAGGCCTTCCAGCGCGCAGGCGCGGAAACTATCGTGAAGGTGTTCAAGAACTTGAGCGCAGAGGATATCCGCGATTCTGTGGACGCCTTTGTAAAAGCCATCGATCAGTCTCAGATTATCATGTTCCCAGGCGGCTTCTCCGCAGGGGATGAGCCGGAAGGGAGCGCCAAGTTATTTGCCACGGCTTTCCGGAATGAGAAGATGGCAGAAGCGGTCAACCGGCTCTTAAAGGAGCGCGATGGGCTGATGCTTGGAATCTGCAACGGGTTCCAGGCTTTGATAAAGCTGGGGCTGGTGCCCAATGGGGAAATCACCCAGCAGGGAGAGGACGCTCCGACTCTGACCTATAATACCATTGGACGGCATATTTCTAAAATGGTGTACACCAAGGTGGTGGCGGATAAATCCCCATGGCTGGCGCAGGCAAAGCTGGGCGAGACTTACTGTATCCCCGCTTCTCATGGGGAAGGGCGCTTCGTTGCCCCCAAGGAATGGCTGGACAGGCTGTTCGCCAACGGCCAGGTGGCCACCCAATATGTCAATGCTTCCGGCGCGCCCACTATGGATGAGGAGTGGAACGTCAATGGCTCTTATATGGCGATTGAAGGCATCACCAGCCCGGATGGAAGGATTTTCGGCAAGATGGGGCATTCTGAGCGGCGCGGGGACCATGTGGCTGTCAATATTTACGGCGAGCAGGATATGAAGATTTTTGAAAGCGGCGTGGCATATTTCCAAGATTAAGCCGAATACCCGTTCATCATCTTGACAAAAAAACAGATTGGTGTTAGACTTTTACTTATGAAAAGTCTAATTGATATTCAGAAAGGATGAGGAAACATGAAACGATTTTTTAGTGTCTCAAAGATGTGCATGATTGCGCTCATGTGCGTATTGTTCCTCGGCGCAGGGATGCATGTAAAAGCCGCTGCGCCAGGGCAGGTTACCGGGGTGAAGCAGCAGAAGTATGACTATACTGCAGTGGAGATTGTCTGGGGCGTCCCTTCAGGGGAAGTGATGGCATACCAAGTGGAATACTGCGAGGACAATAAGTTCAATCCTGCCACGACAAAGGTGGGGGTTACGAAGAATGCCGGCTGCATCATTGATAAGCTTGCCTCTGGCAAATCTTATTATGTCCGCATAGCCGCTGCAGATACAGAAGGGAATCTGGGAGCCTATTCTTCTCCTATTGAGGTTGTCACATGCCCTTCCGGCGGCCCGACGAATCTGAAGCAGACCAAGGCAGACAGCAAATCCGCTACCTTTACCTGGAAAAAGGTGACAGGGGCGAATATGTATATTGTTGACTATCGGAAGGGCAATGGCGAGTGGAAGTCAAAGGCTCTTGGGAATGTGAATTCATTCAAGATTTCCGGCTCTAAGAATTCCAAGTATTCCGTCAGCGTCTATGCCATTCGGAAGAGCAAGTCTGGATTCCAGGCAGAGAACCCCAGCGCTGTTTCCGGCACGGTGGCCACCCTCCCGACCAAGATTACAAAGGTGAAGATGCTCACAAGCGGCGAGACAGGAAAGCCCAATGCAGGTTCCGTATACTTCTCCTGGAGCGCCAACAATGCAGCGGCCGGTTACGAGTACATCATCTATGGCAGCAACAATAAGAAAATGTTTGGCAAGACCATCAACCCATCTTCTACCAAGGTCGTTAAGATTGCCAGCAGCAAATTGAAGAACGACCAGTTCATGAAGATTAAGGTTCGCGGGTATGTTTTCGTGAATGGGAAGAAGAAGCCAGGAGAGTGGTCAGATGACTGCTGGTTTGCAAAGTTCCCAAAGAAAGGAAAGCTGGATAAGGACGCTTCTAAGGGAATCAAGGTATCCTGGTCCAAGATGAAGGGCGCAAATGACTATACCATTTATATTTCCACCAATAGGGAAAGCGGCTACAAGAAAGCCATGACCACGAAGAAGAACAGTTGCATCATCAAGAAATGCAACGGCTCCAAGCTTGTGAGCGGAAGGACATATTACATAAAGATTGTGGCCAATAAGAAGGTGAAGGGCAAGACCTATAAGAGCGACAATACTTGGTATTTGTCTGGGACAATCTACACCACCTATAGATAATGACGGCGAATAAAGCATAAGCGCATGAAGTGAATAAGCGGCAGGCCGCTCCCGATATAAAATTTGGGGGCGGCCTGCCTTTTGCAAAATAGCCTGTTGCGCCGAAAGCCTTTGTTTAGTTGTCAGGGTGTCCTGTTGTTTGGTTTGTTAAGAATAGATGAAGTGAAAGAGCAAATAGAGAATGCAGCAGCGTACGGATGTTCTGATTGCTTTTGTGATTACCTTTTGCTTACCTCAAAAAAGAAAAACCCCGCAAACCTGAATAGACACGGGCTTTCAGGGCATAAAAAATAGCGGAAGAGGGATTTGAACCCCCGACACCACGGGTATGAACCGTGTGCTC
>CAOKUK010000106.1 GCA_948472595.1 uncultured Eubacterium sp. | reverse complement strand
GAAATGCATGCCGATAACCGGGCGGTCAAGGCCTGCGCCGATTTCTGTAATGGAAAGGGAAGATGTGTTGGTTGCGAACATGCAATCTGCCTTTACGATATCCTGCAGTTCCTTAAATGTCTGCTTCTTCACATCCATCACTTCCAAAGCAGCCTCTACGATTAAGTCGCATTCACCGCAGATTTCCTTGGTGCCCGTGGTAATCTTAGCAAGGATAGCGTCTGCTGCTGCCTGCTCCATCTTGCCTTTTGCGACCCTCTTCTCAAAGCCCTTTGCAATCTTCTTCTTGCCGTTTTCTGCAAATTCGTTGTTGATATCGCATAAGCAAACCTCATAGCCTTCTGTCTGTGCAAACGCCTGTGCGATTCCGGAACCCATGGTCCCTGCCCCGATAATACCTACCTTCATGATAATCCTCCTTCATTTTTATGTATTCTTGTCTTTCAGAAGGATGGCCCCAGCATTTAGCTGTCCTTTGCATGGGTTCCACCCTTTGGGAAAGCGCCTCGGCAATCATTGGCCAAAGCGCTTCCTTTCCTATAAAATTAATCCCTCTCTACGATGGTGGAGCATCCCATGCCGCCGCCGATGCAAAGGGTAGCCAAGCCTTTCTTAGCGTCCCTCCTCTGCATCTCATGCAGCAATGTAACCAGGATGCGGCATCCGCTAGCCCCTACCGGATGTCCCAAAGCGATAGCGCCGCCGTTTACATTCACCTTGCTCATGTCAAAGTTCAGGTCGCGGGCCACTGCTAAGGACTGTGCTGCAAACGCCTCATTTGCCTCTACCAAATCCATGTCGTCAATGGTCAGGCCTGTCTTCGCAAACACCTTCTTGGTGGAGGCAACCGGGCCTACGCCCATGATGGATGGGTCAACGCCGCCAAGCGCGCCTGCCACGAAAGTAGCCATAGGCTTCACGCCCAATTCCTGTGCCTTCTCTTCACTCATGACAACGATGGCTGCTGCGCCGTCATTGATGCCGGAAGCATTGCCTGCAGTCACAATCCCGTCTGGCTTGAATGCCGGGCGAAGCCTTGCAATGCCTTCTTTGGTGGTGCCTGGGCGCGGGCCTTCGTCTGTATCTACAATCACAGTTTCTTTCTTCTTCTTCACTTCCACAGGAACGATTTCATCCTTGAACTTGCCCTCTGCCATAGCCTTCTCGCATTTCTGCTGTGAAGTTGCCGCAAACTCGTCCAGCTGCTCCCTGGTCAATCCCCACTGCTCTGCCACGTTCTCAGCGGTGATTCCCATATGGTACTGGTTGAATGCATCCCACAGCGCGTCGTTCACCATGGTGTCTACCAGGGTGGCATTGTTCATTCTGTAGCCGTAACGCCCCTGCATTGCAGCATAAGGAGCCATAGACATGTTTTCCATACCGCCTGCCACAACGATGTCAGCATCGCCTGTCTGAATCATCTGGGCAGCCATGTTCACGCAGTTCAAGCCAGAACCGCATACAACGTTCACAGTCACTGCCGGGGTCTCAATCGGAAGGCCTGCCTTGATGGACGCCTGGCGCGCTACGTTCTGCCCCAAGCCAGCCTGGATAACGCATCCCATGTACACATGGTCCACTTTATCTGCTGGAACGCCAGCCCTGTTCAATGCTTCCTTGATTACGATAGAACCTAACACGGATGCAGGGGTTGTGCTCAAAGCCCCGCCCATTGTCCCGATTGCAGTACGGCAAGCGCCTGCTAATACAACTTTCTTTGCCATCTTCCTCGTCTCCTTTTAAAAAATTTGATTAAATCCTCCCGCCCATTCGCATTGCAAATATTGTGCGGACATCCATAAAAATTCGGAATCCTGGAAACAAATTAAGCAGAACTTACAAAATAAATGTTATTTTTTTAACAATCTTTTGCCTGTTTTTCCCATGTTCCCATTCCTCACTGAAAATATCCTAGCACATTTCACCCCAAAAAGCAAGAAATATCTTGCTTTGTCCTTTATTTAGTACAAAGGCGAGAAAATGCCAAAACCCGAAATGCAATCTCTTCCAAATGCCTGGAACTGCCGATAATTATTACAAGGTTATTTTTGGCATAGGAAACAGACACGGCATTTATCATTTGGGAGGTGCTTCATGCAATATATTCGAATCAGCCACTTAAAACCAGGCATGCGCCTTGCCCGGCCAATTTACAACAGGCTGGGCGTCATGCTTTATGAACGCGACACGCGCCTGACGCCGCAGGGGATTGCGGGGATACAGAACTTCGGGCTCTGGGGGATTTATATTTTAGAGCCTGCAGAGCCAGTGCCTCCCCTCTCTGAGGAAGACCTTGAGATGGAGCGTTTCCTGACAGTCTCCTCCTTCCGCCTGAAGGACGCTTTGGATTTGCTTATGAACGGGATGGCCTCGAAAGACATCCTTCCTCTGGCACAGGCCATCCTCAGGTCCTTTGGCTCTTTAGACCATAAGATAAGCCTCCAAAAAAGCCTGCGCAGCCAGGAGGACTATGTCTACAAGCACTGCCTGCAAACGGCCATCCTGGCAGCCATGATGGTGTCAAGGCTCCGCTATCCTTATAAGGAGCAGCTGGCCATTGTCTGCGCAGCGCTGCTCCATGACGCAGGGCTTCTGCTCGTCCCGGAGGAAATCATAGAAAAGGGGGAGAAGCTGATGTCCCAGGATGAGCGCCGCCTAATCCGCGGCTACCTGGAGAAAGGCTACCAGATGCTGCACCCAGATTACAACGAAAACGGGCTGCCAGAACTCACCTTACAGATTGTGGGGCAGATGACCCGCCTGGAGCACCATGTCAACGCACCCCTGCCGAAAAACGTCCGCTGGAAGGACGGCACCCATATCCTCCATACGGCCAGCATGTTTGACCAGATGACCTCCATGAGCCCGGACAGGGAACCCGTGTCAGAGATCTGCGCCATACGCTTCCTGCAGGAGCACAAGCCATACTACCCTGCCAAATACGTGACCGTCCTCACGCAGTGCATCCATGTGCTGCCAAGCGGCTGCTGCATCGATTTGGACAACGGGCAGACAGGGATTGTGGTGGAAGAGAACCTGCGGGATTTCTCCCAGCCTATGGTGATTCTATTTTCGGATAACCGGCTTTTGGATTTTTCAAATGTGACGCTGCAGAAAGCCATGCATATCGTAGACGTGATGAAGACCATGGACGTGCGCCTAAAGGCAGACCAGGAGACCTTGAAGAAATATAAGAGCGACCCCAGGACAAGGGAAATCTCCCGGCGGTATTTCGAGAAGCGGAAACGGCTGGCAACGGCAGGGCGGCTATAGTGTACTGGCCGCCCCCTCAATCCTCCTCATCCGCATACTCGATTACCTTCTGTATCGGGATGGCATGGGAGAGCCCCGGCAGGAGATTCCCTTCCGCATCCCTTGCGCGGTACGACATAATCCCCAGAATCCCCCCGCTTTCATCCAGCAACGCCCCTCCGCTGTTATCCGAGGCAAGATTTGCGCCGCACAAAATCGTATCCCTCAAAACTCCTCCATACTCCGCCTCTGCCTGGGGGCAGCTGACAATCCCTTCCTTCATGGAAAGGCCATAGGGCGCAACATTCTCTACCAAATATACGGAATCGCCGAACTGGACGCTATCCTTCCCTGAAATTTCAATCTCAGTGAAATTCGAATCTTCCTCCTCAAGCCGCAGCACGGCAATGTCCAAATCCATATCATACTTCACCAGCTGCGCCAGATAAAAAACATCTTCTGTCTCGCTGTAAACCTTATAAGTTTCATAAGGCCGAAAGCTCCCCTTTTCCTCTCGCAGCGCAATATGGGCGTTGGTGACAAAGGTGCCCATGTCATCGGTAAAGATCGCTGTCCCGCTGCATTCCTCCCCTTCCGTACAGGCCGTCAGCTCTGCGATGCTGTTTCTGGAGCTGTAAAATACATACGACCCCGTGGGCTTAGCATACAGCTTGGCTTCCTTCTCCGCCACAAGAGGCCTCTGTTTCAGCACAAAGGTCCGCCCCTGGCATTGGGACACATGGTCTTTCACAACCGTAAGGTAAAGACGTCCCTTTTTTATCTCGCATTCCGCCTCCCATACCAGCGCATCCTCCGTCAAGCTCCCCTCCAGAAATATATCGTAAAGATAAATGCTCGCTCCATCACAGCCCCATGCGCCGTCAAACTCCCTAATTTCCCCATCTATTTCCAAATAGGCTCTATGGCTGTCTGTCGCTATGCAAATATAAGGCTCCCCGCATACCCAGGCGCACTCATAGTCCATGAATTTCTTCTCGCAGCCTGGCAGGCACAGGCAGGCTATGAGAAGAAGCGCTATTCCCCCTGCCTTTTTCCTCCCTCTCCTGCTCCCTTTCCCCCAGAAGCCTCCTCTCGGCATATCCTTTCTCACTCCATTCTCCATATATTTCTACAAATCGAACCTGTGCATCCATCCGTCACTGCGCAACAGAATCGAACGGGACAAACTGCACCGTCTGGCAGCCGCATATGTCATCATTGGCAACACTGAAATAAACCTCATACCCTATTTCACCCTTGCTATCCCTCTTGGGCTTATGCCATACGGAAATATTTTCCAGCGTTGGATTTATCAGCTCTCCCTCATGCTGATGCCACTGGCTAAACAGCTCAAGCGCTTTCTGTAAAATCTTATCCTTATCTAACGCAGCGCCATCCATCTCCTGAAAAACGCCCGACCTTGGGATTTCATAATAGGCCAGGTTCCGTTGGGGGTCGTGAATCCACATCTCAATCCGATCATTCGTATCCATGCCCTGCACCTGATGCCTATAATTAAAAATATAACAATGCTTCTGAGCTCGGTAGTACTTTGATGTAAGGGTATAATAAGAAGGGTCTTCCACCAGGAATGACAGGTAATAGTCCGCAGCCTCCTGGCATTCCTCCACCGTTGTCTTAGCTGCGCCGTACACAAATAAGTCCATGCTGGATTTATAAGAAACCAGATTCCCCGCCCAGTCAAATCCATATCTGTCGCCATCTTGGTTCCTATAGATTTGCGAAGCCTCCGATCCCTTCTTAAGATAAGTCAGGTTCTCCTCTTTGGTATTGCGTAAATTCACCAATTCCTCTGCGGCATTTTCCATAGTGATTTCCGCTTGGTCTGCCACTATCTCAGGCCTCGAGCCTGGCGGCACAACGGGCTCTTCCTGCTGCATCTGCGCCGGAAGGCTTATAATGGCATGTGCAGCTTCCACTTTCTTGTTTTTTGCGCTTTCTGACGGCTTAATGACCTCTCCCCCATTGGCGCTCTCCGACGGCTTAATGACCTCTCCCCCATTGGCGCTCTCCGACGGCTTAATTCCTTCTTCCTCATTGAGGCTATCCACTGGCTTGATGATTTCTCCTTCATTGGCGCCCTCTGACGGCTTAATTCCTTCTTCCTCTGCACCCATTCCTTCTGGCTGCGCCGATTCCTTCGCTTGGCCTGCAGCCTGACGTTCCTCCGCCTCAGAAGCAGACGTGCCGAACGCCACAAAAAGGCTTACCGCCAACAGCGCCGCCGCTCCGCATGCGGCCACCAAAGCCCCCTTTTTCTTCTGGCCGGAAAACAAATTGGCAAACCGTTCCCTTAATGCCTCCCCGCCCCTGGAAAGCCCGCTGGTGCACAAGACAGAGCGCTTGCTGCCCGCAGAATCCGCAAAAGCCAGCAACGTCCTGCCGTACTGTTTCTTCTCCTCTTTCGTAAAGCCCCTCACTGCCTGGCTGTCACACAAAAATTCAATATCCTTCGCAGCCTGGCTCTCCATCCTCGCCACCAGCGGGTTGAACCAATGGACAGCCCTGGCGGCAGACAACAGCAGCCTGGCCCACAAATCCTTCCTTTGATAGTGGGCAAATTCATGCCTCAGGATATACTCCAGCTGCTTCCCGCCATATTCCCCATCCGGGAGCAAAATCTGCGGCTTCCAAAGCCCTGCCAGCATAGGGGTTGAAACCGCTTTCGTGGCATAGATTGGGATACGCTCTTTTCGCCCCATAAAGCGCCTCGTCTTTTTCACCCTGCGGATGAAAGCGCCGTAGCATCCTATCTGCCATACCCAATAGATGGCTGCGCCGGACGCCCAGCAAAGCGCCGCACAGCAAATGGCGCTTTCTTTTGCCAAGAAGCCTTCCTCCCTTTGGGAATTGTCCTTGTATGTATGTTCCACAGAAGAATTCTCTGCAGAAGAAAGCCCAAAAAGAGTATGGTTCTCAGCACCGTCCGGCTGCTTTCCTTCCTGCAGCGCATTTCCAGATGCCGACACTTCGGATGAATTTCCTTCCTGGCTGCCATCCACTTGCGGATTCCCTGCCGCCTCTCTTAGGATGCCTTCCCTCTGCGGATTCCCCGACGTCTCTTCTGGGATGCCTTCCCTCTGCGGATTTCCCGACGCCTCTTCCTGGATTCTGCCTTCTGTGTCCCAGCCGGCTGAGATAGGGATGACGGCCGCCCATTGGGAAAGGGAGATATCAAAGGGCAGCGCCAGCCTTACGGCAAGGCATAGGAACAGAAGGTAGCGCCAGAAAACAGTATGCCTTTTCTCCAGCACAGGGGAAATTGCAAACACCAGGAGGATCCCCACACTGGCCACAGCCGACACTTTTACCACATTGAAAAACAAATTAACCACCATGCCAATATCCATATTTCCCATAAAACACTCCTTCCCGCCGGCTTTCGGCAGATGCCGAACTTTTGATTATATTCTACACCTGCCGAATATATTTGTCAAGGCTTTTTGCCCCCTCACAGCACTTCTACCCGGCAGGCGTGTTCCTTTGTCTTTCGGCTATAGCTTATCCCAACAGCCAACACCCTTCCCGTGTATTTTGGCTTCTCCCCAAGCTTCCCCCTGAAACGAAGGGCATAATTTTTATCCTTTATCTGACGGATTGCCTCCTCTGGAGAGGCATCTACCTTTAGCTCTAAAATTATGCTGTCTGCCCCCATCCTCTGAGGATAGAAAATAAAGTCCACATACCCTTCGCCAGCCTTATCCTCCCGCTCCACACGATATCTATCCCTAGCCGCCAGGTATACCAGGTTGACCACTGCAGACAATTCTATTTCACTGTTATAAGTCAGGATTGGAGATTCCGTATCATGGGCAAATTTCAAAATCTGCAGCATGGTGTCCGTATCTTTCGCAAGCGTGGCTTTCAGCATCCTCTCCGATTCCCTTGCCAAACGATGGACATAGCCCAGGCTGTCCTCAGAGAGAAGCAGCTCATTAAATTTATCCATCAGTTCCTTATTCGGGATAAACACCTGGCTTGTCGCCGCATCATAGGTCAAAAGGCCATATACCACCATTGCCGAATAAATCTGGCTCCTGGTATTCAGCTTGGCAGCCGTAGCCGCATATTCCTGCACTGCCGTCTCTACCCCTTCTCCTGCCACCATCAAAGCCAAGTCATCTCGAATGTCCGCCACATTATTCTGGATATAATAGAAAATCTCGTCATAAGGCCCAGAACCCGTCCAGTAACTCTTTAACTGATTGTCTGTCAATGCACAGACCACAGACCTCGGGTTATACAGGCGCTCCCCCAAGGCTGTCTGGTAGCCGTCATACCACAGCCGAAGCTCCTCTCTTGAAATCCTAGGACTCTCCACTGTCTGCCGATAAATGCCAAACAGCCTATCCACCTCTGCTTCTGAAAAACCAAAATATTGGCTATACCGCTCCGAAACAGCCATATCGTATTCCTGAAACATATTCAGCTCCGAACCGCTGGAATATTTGGCAATCGGCAAAACGCCAGTCATATAGGCAAGCCCCACATATGCCTGCCCTTTGAGCATATCTCTCAAGAATGTGAGGTAATCCCTCTTGTCCTGCTCTGTAATAAAATCCTTGTGAAAAATGGCGTCCCACTCATCCATTACAAATACGAACCTGTCTTGAGTCTTCTCAAAAATAGCCTGCAGGTTGTCCCAGACAGCCCCATCTTGCTGAAGCGTTATTTCTGGATACGCTTCTGAAAGGTCTTTGTTTATCCCATCCTGGATTCGCCCAATGTATTGCCCATACGCTTTGCAGCCCCTTGGCATCCTGCTGAAATCTATGAAAATCACGTTATATTGGTTCCGGTATTTGGCGCAATTACCTGATTGCGCTATTTGAAGGCTGTCGAACAGCCCTTTCCCGTCTGTTGCTTTGCCAAAAAAAGCCCCTACCATATTTGCCATGACCGTTTTGCCGAAGCGGCGGGGCCTGGTGATGCAAAGGTATCTCTGCCCGTCCATCGCCATAGAGGAAATAACCTCTTCAAGCAAGGCGGACTTATCCACAAAAAACCGGATTCCCGCCATGCTCTTATATTCCTC
>CAOKUK010000105.1 GCA_948472595.1 uncultured Eubacterium sp. | reverse complement strand
ACGATAACGGAGTCACCGGGCTCTCACGCCGCTCCAAGGTGGTCTTCAGCTGCTGCCTGCCAAACCGCTTCCAGCTCCAATACGCCAAACCGTATGGGCGGTTCTCTCTGCGCGCTTTCCCGCCGCCTTAACACACATGCCCCAAAAGCCCGCACGCACAAAAGCAAAAGGCAGGAAATCCCCAGCATTTCACAGCTTACTCTTCTTGTCAACGCTTTTTCTTATATAATGGTATAATATATACCTATTTTCCTGATTTGTAAAGAGGTAAATTTTTATAGGCGCACCCAGGCGATTCATAGAGTTTCCCATTCGTAAAATAATTATAGGACCTGCAGCCGCCAGCGCACAGCTTCCCATACCGGCATGCGCTGCACCCGCCGCTTAGCTTATCCATGGTAAACTGCCGATTATACGCAAACGCATCCGGGGCATTCCAGATTTCCTCCAAGCTTTTTTCCCTGAGGTTTCCCTCCCTAAAACAATCCTCATACATGGATTCGCAACCCCGCACATTCCCGGCGCTGTCTATCCCGATT
Source organism: uncultured Eubacterium sp. (assembly GCA_948472595.1). Taxonomy (GTDB): domain Bacteria; phylum Bacillota; class Clostridia; order Lachnospirales; family Lachnospiraceae; genus Petralouisia. The sequence goes on along the minus strand of CAOKUK010000105.1, from coordinate 7,779 downwards.
GCGCTCAGGCCGGCTCTGCAGCCCAAAAAGCAGGCATTCCCGCTGAGGTCCCCTCTTAAATATCCCTCTTTATCCGTATAATATCCAATATTATCCGCAATCCCGATTGCAAAATCCGAATGGAACATATGCGCTTCCACAAACCGTATCACATCCATGAAATCAATCGAAACGGAAAAATCTTCCTCGGAAGCATTTCCCATGGGGGAGCAGGCCTGCAATTGCCATGCGAAAATTCCCTTCCGCCTCAAGCCTTCATACAACGCTTCTAAGGAATGGAGATTTCCGCTGTGCAAGGTGCTGATTACGGATACCGGTATGCCATTCTCCGTCAGCGCCTCGACTGCATCCATCGCCCTTCGAAAACTCCCCCTCTGCCGATATCTGTCATGGACAGCTTCCGACCCATCCAAGGAAACCGCCACGGATTATATGTCTATGCGCTTCAGCTCGGCAATCAAATCCTTTCCAAACAGATACCCATTTGTAATAATGGAAACCTTGACTTTCCGCTCTGTCAGCGCTTGCGCAATGGCTGGCCAATCCGGACGCATGAATACCTCGCCGCCAATCAAGGATACCCTGCGGCATCCCATATCCGCCAGCTGGCAGGCAACAGAAAGGCATTCTTCCGTTGTCAGCTCATTTTCCCTTGCATGTCCGGCTTTGGAGCCGCAATATCTGCAGGAAAAGCAACAGGCAAGGGTGAGCTCCCACACGCAAGACTGAAGCTGGTATGTATATCGCCCCCGCTCCATCGTTATGGTTTCCTTCGGAAAAATCGGGATAGTAATCCCTTGGGCTCCTTTTGCCCCTCCCGCCGCTTCCGCTCCTTTGGCTTAGCGCGTCTCATCCTCTCAGGGGAAGCATATACGCATGCCATGGGCGGCGCCTCCGTTCTCCCTGCCCTTGCTCTATGCCCGCAGGCCGGGCAAAATGCCTCGCTCATTGGAAACGGATACCTGCAGTTTTCGCAAAACCGCACGGTTTCATCCGTATCTGCATTTGTACTCTTCCCCTTCCCATCCGTCACGGCATGGACGGCTGGGTAGCCTGCCCCGCCATCCAGGGATTTGCTTTCGCCTAGATGTTCCGGCGGCTCATACACATAGTCTAAGGATATATCATAGATTACGTTCTTCTCCTGGCCTGTTCGCTTTTTCAAGGCGCTCCCCCTCTATCCAATCTTCTCTGAACATTCCTGATACACAAAACCCAAAACGCCAAATAGGCAAGCCTTCTCCGTTGCAAAGTTACGCCTACTTATTCCTCCCGCAGCATTTCTTATACTTTTTGCCGCTTCCGCAGGGGCATGGGTCATTAGGGTAAATCTTCTGCTCTTTCACAATCGTCCCAGACTTCTTCTGCTCTAAGTACAGCCTGTGCCTAGTGTCCGCATCGTAAATCTTCTCCCACTGGGGCAGCTCATAGAGCCAGTCCGCCTTGGCGTCCACCATGTTCTTATACAGCTTCTCCTTGTCAAAAGCCAGACTGACCACCGTGTCCTCTTCCATTTCCTCAATCGGATTCTCCTGAACCAAACTCTCATTGATTCCATCCAAGAACCCTGTCATCTCCATCACAGACAGTCCATACTTCTCTGCCAGCTCCTTCACCGTTCCCTCTACCACTTCATCTGGATTCTCCAGTAATTTTTCATAAACGCCTTTTTCCAGGAGGAAGTACCGTTCCCAGAACCTTTTGATTTCCCCTTTATCCGTCTCCTGATTATATGCTATGCTCTTCCACTGCTCTAATAATGCCATGTCAAATACCATCCTTTGCAAAAAATCATAATATTTTAATATCTCCGCATACATGGGATAGTATAACTCATTTCCCAAAGTTTTTCAAAGGTTTTTTCGGGATTTGCCTATTTTAATTTATCTTTGTCCGAAAACTGCTTTCCGCCAAAGAATTTTCCACTCTCCCCTTCGCCCAAAACCCGCCATTCAGCCGCATCCTAAAAATTCCCTGCACAGCGACTATGCCACACAGCCGCTCGGTTAAGTCGAAAGAAAAGAACACCATAAAAATCCCCTGCACAGCGTCTCCGCTGCGCAGGGGATTCTAAAAAGGGGAGGATAAGTATTTAACCTTATCTTTGGTTAGTCTTTTTTATCCAAAGGAACAAGTGGGGGCTTTGTTCTTTCGGACACTCATAGTATTGACGCCCTTTTCATTTTTATACACGGAAATCAAAAAATTTCCAAAATATATGATGCGCCTGATGTTTGCCCTGCACTCTCAAAGAAAAATTCCGCACATTACAAGTTATCTTGTGACAGTTCCTAATCCTCCTTCTTTCATATAAACATGCTTTCCCTCATATCCCCAAATTTTCTGCACATACTATCTATCAAAACCTAACCCTATGGAGGCTCTTTCATGAAGCATTATTCCCTAATCCCCAAAAACAGCCGCCTTCGCCACAAGACCAGCGGATATTCTTTTTTCTACTACATTTGCCTCTTCCTCTCCCTATCCATGCTAGGCTGGCTCTGGGAAGTAACCTTATGCCTTTTCACAGAACACGTCTTCGCCAACCGCGGCATCCTCTTTGGCCCATGGCTCCCCATCTATGGCGCAGGAGGCCTATTTTTATATTTCCTCCTCTACCGCCTCAAATCGCACCCTATCCGAATTTTCCTCTTAGCAGACGCCATCTGCCTAAGCCTGGAATACTTCTGCAGCTGGTTCATGGAGCAAAAATGGGGCGTCCGATGGTGGGACTACTCCAACCGCTTCGGCAATCTAAACGGCAGGATTTGCCTTGCAGGCGCCCTCATCTTCGGCGTTGGCGCATTAGCCGTCATCTACGTCCTGATTCCCCTCTTTGAGCGCCTCTACGAAAGAATCCCTTCCCCCGCCCGCAAGGCCATAGGATTGGCGCTCTTGCTCTTATTCCTCGCAGACGCCGCATATGCCGCCGCCAAGCCGAACATGGGAAACGGCATTACCACCCGCACCCTGAGCTATACCACAATCAATAACAAAAAAGCATCTCTTTTTTCTTCCCCTCTTGACTTTCTCCCCACTTCTGTGATACTCTTTGTTAAACATGAAAACTCTACACACTGTGAAAAAGAGAGTACGCATAAAAGAACGGCACAGAGAGTCCCGCCTGCTGAAAAGGGTCCCGGGAGGTTATGCGGAAGATGGCTTTGGAGTGGCATTGCCGAACTGGCAGGGCAAAAGCAGCCAGATAGGCAATGACAGGTTCGCCTGTTACAGCGAAAGTAATGGTTATCCCCCATAGTGGAAACCCAACGGCTCACCCAAGCACAGCGCTTGGCTCATAACCTGCGCAGTCCAACCCTCGGCAGGCCTTGGCCCTCCCCCGCTGCCGATAGCCCTTACTTACTAAGCCCTGCCTTGTGAAAGGCTGGGAAAGAGAAGTGGTACCGCAGATTCATCCGCCTTCTATTCAGAATAGGAGGCGGATTTTTATTACTGCGTTCTGGCTTTTCCCTTGTGGCGCCATGCCGCTCCCCTTATCAATACAAACCAAAGGAGGCACAACATGTGTACAGAATGTAAAAAAGGAAAGTTTTATATGACAACTGCCATTGCCTACACCTCTGGCAAGCCCCATATCGGGAACACTTATGAAATCGTGCTGGCGGACAGCATCGCCCGCTTTAAGCGCCAGGAAGGCTACGACGTCTACTTCCAGACAGGGACAGACGAGCATGGGCAGAAAATACAAATGAAGGCAGAAGAAGCCGGCATCACCCCCAAAGAGTATGTGGACAATGTGGCCGGCCTGGTGAAGGATATCTGGGATATGATGAATTCCTCCTACGACAGCTTCGTGCGCACAACAGACAAAGACCATGAGGAACAGGTGGCAAAGATTTTCAAGAAGCTGTATGAGCAAGGCGACATTTACAAAGGCGCCTATGAAGGCCTATACTGCACGCCCTGCGAGTCCTTCTGGACAGAGTCCCAATTAGTGGATGGGAAATGTCCAGACTGCGGCCGGGAAGTCCAGCCAGCCCAGGAAGAGGCTTATTTCTTCCGGATGAGCAAATATGCGGACCGCCTGATTGAGCATATTAACAACCATCCGGAATTCATCCAGCCGGTATCCCGCAAAAATGAGATGATGAACAACTTCCTGCTGCCCGGGCTCCAGGATTTATGCGTGTCCAGGACCTCCTTCCAGTGGGGCATCCCTGTAGGCTTCGACCCCAAGCATGTGGTCTATGTCTGGCTGGACGCCTTGACCAACTACATCACCAAAATCGGCTATGATGCGGACGGAAGCTCCAGCGAGCTCTTCCAAAAGAACTGGCCTGCCGAGCTCCATCTGATTGGAAAGGACATTATCCGCTTCCACACCATCTACTGGCCCATTTTCCTCATGGCTCTGGATTTGCCTCTGCCAAAGCAGGTGTTCGGGCATCCCTGGCTCCTGCAAGGGGACGGCAAAATGAGCAAGTCCAAGGGAAACGTGCTGTATGCCGATGAATTAGTGGAGGTGTTCGGCGTGGACGCTGTCCGCTATTTCCTGCTCCATGAAATGCCCTTCGAAAATGACGGCCTGATTTCCTGGGAGCTGGTGACAGAACGGCGCAACTCCGACCTGGCCAATACCTTGGGCAACCTGGTAAACCGCACCATTTCCATGAGCAACAAGTACTTCAATGGGGAAGTCGCCAACACAAACGTAACCGGCGACATGGATGAAGACTTGAAAAAGACCGTGACCCGAGCCGTCTCTGTGGTGACAGAGAAGATGGACAGCCTGCGGGTGGCAGACGCCCTGACAGAAATCATGGGGCTCTTCAAACGATGCAACAAATACATTGACGAGACTACCCCCTGGATTCTGGCCAAGAAGGAAGAGGATAAGCCCCGCCTGGCCACCGTACTCTACAACCTGGTGGAAAGCATCACAATAGGCGCAAGCCTCTTAAAGAGCTTTATGCCGGAAACCTCTGAGAAAATCCTAAGCCAGCTGAACGCTTCCGAAGTGCCCTACGAGGAACTGGGGAACTTTGGCCATTACATCAGCGGCACCAAAGTCACGGACAAGCCGGAAATCCTGTTTGAGCGCATGAAAATTGAAGACGTCATCGCCAAGGTTGAAGAAATGCACCCGGATACCGAGAAAGCCCAAGATACGCCGGACTCCCAAGAGCGCCCAGGCATTGACATAGACCCCAAGGCAGAGATTTCCTATGAAGATTTCATGAAAATGCAGTTCCAGGTAGGGGAAATCATCGCCTGCGAGACCGTGCCAAAATCCAAAAAGCTGCTATGCTCCCAGGTGCGCATCGGAAGCCAGGTAAAGCAGATTGTATCCGGCATCCAAAAACATTATACCCCAGAGGAGATGGTAGGGAAGAAAGTTATGGTGTTGGTTAACCTAAAGCCCGCAAAGCTTGCAGGAACCCTTTCCGAAGGGATGCTGCTGTGCGCTGAGAACGAGGAGGGCGAGCTGTCGCTGATTGTGCCCGAAAAAGACATGCCAAGCGGGGCTGAAATCTGCTAAAGGAGAGAAGACATGATATTTGAAAGCCATGCTCATTATGACGACAAGAAATTTGACAGTGACAGGGATGGGCTGCTGGCCTCGCTGGCAGCCCATGGCATCGGCCAGGTCATCAACGTGGGCTCTGACTTTGAGGCCTGCCAAAAGACCCTTGCCCTTACGGAACAATATGGCTTCCTCTATGGCGCGCTCGGCATCCACCCCAGCGATGTGTCCGACCTGACAGAAGACGCCTTACAATGGATTTCCCAAAAGACCCAGCTGCCCAAAATCGTGGCCATCGGGGAAATTGGGTTAGATTATTACTGGGAGAAGGATTCAGAAGCGCAGCGCACGCAGCGGTTCTGGTTCTGCCGCCAGATGGAGCTGGCAAGGGAAACGGGGCTCCCTGTCATCATCCACTCCCGTGAGGCTGCAGAAGATACCCTAAAGCTCATGCAAGGCATCCATGCCGAAGAAATCCCTGGCGTCATCCACTGCTTTTCCTATTCCTTGGAAATGGCAAAGGCTTGGCTTAATATGGGATACTACATCGGGATTGGCGGCGTGGTAACCTTCCACAACGCCAAAAAGCTAAAGGAAGTCGCCACCCAAATCCCCTTAGAGCGGATTTTGCTGGAGACAGACTGCCCCTACCTGTCACCTGAGCCAAACCGGGGGAAGCGCAATTCCTCCCTGAACCTACCCTACGTAGCCCAAGAAATCGCAAGGCTCCGGCAAGTTTCTGTAGAAGAAGTCATTGAGGCCACCGCAGAGAACGCAAGGCGGCTTTTCCCAAAAGCAGCGCCCTGCGAAAATCATTCTGCGCAATAGTCAACTATCTGTGCGAACACGGCTACTTGAGCCTACGCTCCGCTTCGGTTCGTCCTAACCAAGCGCCACTGGCGCTTAGAACCGTTGCGCGCAGGCATAAAAAGATTCCTACAACGGCTTTCCAAATGCACTCTTATAAGCAAAATTCCCAGAAAGGATGGAACGATTATGGCAACATTAGGAACCCCCCAGCACACCATCGCCATTCTGCAGAAATACAATTTCAGGTTCCAGAAAAAATTTGGGCAGAATTTCTTAATTGACTCCAGGATATTGGACAAGATTATAAAGGCTGCCGGAATTACCCAAGAGGACTTCGTCCTGGAAATCGGCCCTGGCATTGGAACCATGACGCAGTACCTCTGCGAAAATGCCCGGGCTGTAGCGGCAGTGGAAATTGACAGGAACCTAATCCCCATCCTGGAAGAGACTTTAGGGATGTACCCTAATGTAGAAATCATCCACCAGGACATCCTGAAAATGGACTTAGCCCAGCTTGCCCGGGAAAAAAATTGCAACGCCCCCATCAAGGTGGTGGCGAACCTCCCTTACTATATCACAACCCCCATTATCATGGGGCTGTTCGAAAGCCGCATGCCCTTAGACGGCATCACCGTCATGGTGCAGAAGGAGGTGGCTGACCGCATGCAGGCCTCACCTGGCACGAAGGATTACGGAGCGCTCTCTCTCGCCGTGCAATACTATTCCTATCCGAAAATCACGGCACATGTGCCCCCCAATTCCTTCATCCCCCGCCCCAAGGTGGGCAGCTGCGTGATACACTTATCCAAACGCCAGGAACCGCCCCTCCCTGTGTCAGACGAGAAGCTTCTGTTCGCCATCATCCGGGCTTCCTTCCAGCAAAGGCGCAAAACCTTAGCGAATGGGCTGCAGAACGCTCCAGGCCTCCCCATTGGCAAAGAGCTTGCCATGCAGGCTTTAGAAAGCCTAGGCCTAAGCCCTAGCATCCGAGGGGAAGCCCTTTCCTTAGAGCAGTTCATCCAGCTAAGCAATGCCCTCAAGGGCATGCTAGTGTACTGACCTGTTCATATTTCGCCAAATGACTTGCCTGAATTTCCATCTGCTGCGTTGGCTTCACTCAACAATGCCACCGCATTGCCTCATTCAGCCGCCTTGCAGACTGAAAATTCATTCTGCGTCATTTGGCTGAAAACAAACGAGCCAGTTCACTAGAAGAAGATTCGTATCACGCAAACATGAATTCTGATAAGACACTTGCCACTTCAGACTCCAACGTTTCTATTAGTAGGAAGACTGCATTGATATTCTTTGCTGAGCCCATTGCTTAATTCATACCCTGCAATACCAATCGGCTGTGAGACTTCTTCCAAAGAATACTTCGCCACAACATTATCCTTATCCTTGCAGATAAGCGAACCTATCGCCGGATTATCGCCATTTCCTGTCAATTGCTTATTTACTGCTGTGACGTAATAATTTAATTT
>CAOKUK010000104.1 GCA_948472595.1 uncultured Eubacterium sp. | reverse complement strand
ACAGTGGACAGCCTGGATTCCTTAAATGGGTGGAAAGTGAGTCCGGGCGTGGGGACGGCGGCATTGGAAGAGGACGCAGAGCAGGGGAAGGTCCTGAAAATGTCCCGGACGACTTCCGGGGATGAGACCAGCCTGACTTTTGATGCGTTGGGCATTGACGAGAATGCCTATCGATATGTGTCCGTGGAAACCGTCATGAAGCTTGGCACAGAGGACCATGCCAACCAGTTCAGCATCCCCTATCTGTCAGACAGCAGCAATACCGTGGCTTATACTCTGCTGGCAGAGGGGGACTGGTCTGAATATAAGTCCCACGTCAACGGCAGCAGCACAAAGCTCTCAGCAGGAGCAGTGAAGCCGGGCAGCTGGCAAAAGGTGGTTCTGGACATTGACCTGAAAGAGGATACTTTCCGGGTTTCCGTGGATGGGGAATACCTGCTTGTTGGGGCAGGGGCGAGGGCCAAGGTAGATAATCTGCAGAAGATTAAATATTATGCGGATTCCTGGAACACTGGCGCCATGTACTTGAAGTCCGTAAAGGTATCCGCGCAGGCAGAGCGCACCCAGGGCGCCACCTTCTATGTGGGAAGCAATGGGGACGATGCCGCAGACGGGCAGTCTGAAGGCACAGCCTGGGCGACCATTGAACGAGTGAACCGGGAGCATTTTATTCCTGGGGATAAAATCCTGTTCCAGAAAGGCGGCGTTTGGGCTGACCAGACACTGCAGCCTCAGGGCAGTGGGAGCGAGGAGGTAAAAATCACGTTAGGCAGCTATGGGGAAGGGGACATGCCCAAGATTGCCGCCAATGCGAAAGTGAAAGACGCTATTTTCCTCTGCAACCAGCAATACTGGGAAATCACGGGTTTGGATGTATCCAATACGGCAGAAGGCTTTCCAATGGCCACCAATGGGACGCTACCTGCTGGGAATGTGTCTGAGCGCAATGATGAGGCAGGGGCGATGCTAGGGGATTTCCGGGGCATCCATATCGCAGGCCGGGATATCCCATCCTTAAAGGGCTTCTGGATTCATGGCGTCAAGGTGCATGACGTGACTGGGCATGTGGCTTGGATTGGGGATACAGGGCTAAAAGATAAGGGAATTGTCAACAATGGAAAGCTGGATGGCTCCAAGCGGACGGGAGGCTTGCTCTTTGAGTGCCTGTCGCCCACCAAAGGGACGGCAACACAGTTTTCTGAGATTGTCATTGAAAAGAGCGAGTTTATCAACAACTCCTTCAGCGGCATTGCGGTCAAGCAGTGGCACGGCGAGGGAGACCAATATAAGGGCGGCGCATGGGACGCCAGGAACGGCGCAGGCGGCGCGCCGGATTACTATGATCCGGACTGGAAGCCTCACAGCAATATTGTCATCCAGGACAACTATATCAATCAGGGAGCTTCCGCTTATGCCTGCAATGGGATTTACTTAACCAGCAGCAAGGATTCCCTGATTCAGAGGAATGTGCTGGAGCATATTGGGACTTGCGGCATCGAGCTGTATTTTGCAGACAATGTGGCTGTGCAGTATAACGAAGTGTCAGACGTGGTGAAGAAAGCCGGCGGCGCAGACGACAATGCCATCGATCCGGACTGGCGCGTGACAAATGCGCTGATTCAGTATAATTACGTGCATGGCTGCGGCGAGGGCTTTCTGCTCTGCGGAGTCGCCTTCAATTCTGGCGTGCTCCGTTACAACCTGGTACAGGACTGCACCAGGAGTTATGTCCATTATTCGATGGGGAGTGGGTATTTCCAGCTTTATAATAATGTGTTTTACCGAAGCAAGGATGGGAATGCCACGAATAATTTTGACCCTTGGGGAAATGGCAGCGCGGCGTATTTCAACAATGTTTTCTATGATGGCAAAGGCACGGGATTTGCCTATAGCGGCGGCACAAGCTTTGCGTTCCATAATAACGCATACTTTGGGACGGCTGCGCCCTCAAAGGAGTCCAATCCTATTATTCTGTCAGAGAGCCCCTTTGAAGGGGATGCGCCTTCCATGGATCGGGGCGGAAGCTTTGCCACAGGCGTGCTCCTAGAAGCCAACGGCCTGCGCCCCAAGCAATCCTCCCTGCTGATTGCCTCTGGCGTCAATGCGGATTCCAATGGCGTCAGCATCGAAGACGGGCTGGCGGAAAAAGGGACAAAGTTTAACTTTACGCCGCTGGCGGCAATGAACGCCTCCTGGGACAACTGCGTCAACATGGCAAGGGTGGATTACCCGACCTTTACCAATGCGACAGGAGAGCAAGCCACCTTTGACAAAGATAAGGCCCAGACGCCGGCAAGCCCGGACGCTCCCACAATTGGCATGTTTGAGGTGGCAATGGATGCCAATGCCGTTCTGCTCCGCGGGACAGTGTCCGATGGGTTCAATGCCTTGGCGGATGCGGAAGTGAAGGTGACGGTTGGCGGAAAGACCGTCACTGTGCGGACCAATGAAGCTGGCTCCTATTCGATTACTGAGGGTCTGGTAGCGGGAGAAGCGACCATTGAGGCGGGCGGCAAGACCGTGAAGGTTACGCTGCAGGCCGGGAAGGTGAATGTCGCTGACATCACAACCGATTTGGTGGATATGCCCAAAGCTTACGAAAAGACAATTTTGAATGAGGCTTTTGACAAAGCCCCAGAGGATGCTTTTGTATTTGACAGCGGGTCAGCCGTTGAGGATGGCCAGCTGGTAATCACAAAAGGCATGGGGAATGCAAAAGCGGCTGTCGCCTCCTTCCCAGCAAAGGTAAGCGGCCAGAAAGCTGTAGACTTTAGCTTTGACTGGAAATGCGACCCTGCCAATAAGCGAGGATTTCAATTTAGGGACAGCTATGACAGGCTTCTGTTTGCCGTGTGCGCCGCAGACAACGCCAAGCAGCTGCGCACTTCCACAAATGGGGGGGCAGTGGACAGCGCAAAGGCAGCGGACAAAGAAGAGCCTAAATGGGATCCCGTAGCATTGGATACTTCTAAGACTTATACCTTCCGCATCCATGCTGACTTTACCGCCAAAAAAGTAAGCTTCCGCCTGTCAGAAAAAGATGGGGAGGTTTTGGCGCAGAAGATAAATGTCTCTACTGACGCCGTGAACCTTGCAAAAATGAATGCCTGCAGCTGGTGGGATTCCAAGCCCCAGTATATTGACAATTTTGTCCTGACTGCCCCAGAAGAATTAGAGCTTCCGCTGGCAGGGAAAACGGCATATGCCTTTGGCGACAGCATTGTGGCCGGGCATCAGTATGAAAAGGCGAGCTTTGTCAATTATGCGGCGAGCCAGGAAGGCATGCAGGTGCAGAAATTTGCGGTGAATGGAGCTACCATACTAAATGCCGGCTATTCCGGCGGGCAGATTTTAGCGCAGCTGGAAAAAGCTTCTGGCACCGCCCCGGATTATGTGCTCTTTGACGGCGGCACGAATGACGCAGAATATTTGGTGAACAATCCAAATATCAGCCTTGGCGTTGTGTCAGATGCGCAGGATGCAGCCGGGCTGGATGCCAATACCTTTGCAGGGGCATTCGAACAGACCATCGTGAAAATGAAGGAAAAATGGCCAAATGCCCAGATTATCTACGTAGCCGTCCATAAAATGGGAAGCCGGGACGTTAAGATGCAAGAAGAGCTGCATGAGATTGAAATTCAGGCCTGCAAAAAGCATAGCGTTGCCGTGGCAGATGTGTATGGGGAAGGCAAGCTGGATACCGTGGATGTCAACCAGAAAAATACTTACACGTTTGACAGCAATGGGGACAATGGCCTGCCTGGGATTAATGGCACTGGGACGCACCCGAATTTGAGTGCAATCGAGGCGTTTTATATGCCGGTTGTGACCGAGGCGCTTCGCAATCCCAAGGTGCCTGGGACAGAGAAGCCAGAGAAGAAGCTTGTGTCCATCCGAATCGCCAAAGCGCCCCAAAAGACAGAGTACCGCCAAGGAGAGCCCCTTGATTTGGCGGGGCTGGAGTTGGAGGCGTCTTATGACGACAACACCACGGAGAAAATAACGGCAGGGTACGAGGCCAGCGGGTACAACGCTGTGCAAGCTGGGGAACAGTCCATTACTGTGACTTACCAGGGAAAGACGGCAGTCTTTTCGGTGACGGTGAAGGCGGAGGAGCCGGTGAAGGCAGATAAGGCAGCGTTAAAGGCAGCGATTGCAGAAGCGGGAAAGCTTAACGCCAAAGCCTATACGGCAGACAGCTGGGAAAAGTTCCAGAAAGCTTTGGGGCAGGCGAAAGCCATTGACGCCAAAGCAGACGCCACCCAGCAGGAAGTCACAGACGCAGTGAGCGCCTTGGGCAAGGCAAAGGGCGCATTGCAGCCAAAGCAGGAAGAGCCTGCGCCTGTAAAGGTCCGCAAAATTACAATCGCCAACGGCAAGTCTGCCAAGATTGTAGCCGGCAAGAAAATCAGCCTGAAAGCAAAGGTGACCCCGAGCAATGCCGCAAATAAGAAGGTAACCTGGAGCATTGCCAAGAAATATAAAAACTATGCCAGCGTCAGCAGCAAGGGCGTTGTGACTGCAAAAAAGAAAGGCGCAGGCAAGACGGTCACGGTCACGGCAGTTGCAAAGGACGGCAGCAAGAAGAAAGCGAGCATCAAGATTTCTATCATGAAGAACGCTGTCACGAAAATCAGCCTGAAAGCTGCGAATGTAAAGAAAAATACCGTGAAAGCCGGCAAGAAAGTAAAGGTTAAGGCAACGGTTCGCACCAATGGCCAAAAGGCCAACAAAGCGTTGGTTTGGAAATCATCCAATACCAAATGGGCAACCGTCAGCAGCAAGGGAATTGTAACAACGAAGAAGGCAGGCAAAGGAAAGACTGTCACAATCACAGCAGCCGCCACAGATGGGACCAACAAAAAGGCCACGGTCAAAATCAAGATAAAATAAAAACAGAAGAATAAGAAAGCTCCCTGGACTGTCTATTGGCACAGTCCGGGGAGCTTTTGCAATAGCGCAAGAAATTCCCTTGCTGCTGCAATGAGGGTGTAACTGTTACATGAGGGGCGCTTTTGGGAAATATGGCGATTGCTTTATGGAAGGAAATGCGTTATAATAATTTCTAAAAATTGATAAGAAATTAACCTTGCGGTTAAATTTTGCGGCAGACTTTGTAAAAAGAGCCTGCGCTGTTTGATATTTAACCGCTGAAAATAAGACAGGGAACAGTAAAAGGATAGTATATATGAAGTGTCTAGAACGGCAAAAGCGGAAAGAGCGATATCATGGAAGCGATTTTAAAATCCGGGAAATCATAGGAAAAGGCGGGGAGAAAGGTCAGTTGCTGTACCAGCGTGTCAGTGAAGAATGCCAAGCAGAGCTGGAAGAGACAGAGGGCTTGTGCCAGAGGGTGTCCCGTTGGCGGATGGCGGCATTCCTTCTGGCTGGGCTGTCCCTGTATGGCGGGCGTCAATGGCATCCTGTCTTTTTTGCAGGCGCAGCGGCTGGCATTGTCTGTTTTCTGTCCTTAATCTGGCTCCACAATCAGTTGGAAGAGCAGCAAGCGCAACGAAAGGACTGCCAGGAGGTGGCCAGGGATTACCTTGCGCGGTTTGGGGAGGGATGGAAGGAGTTTCCGGTTGACGGGGAGCCGTATTTGTGTGAAGATTTTCCAGAGGCTGGGGATTTGGATCTTTTAGGGAAGCATTCCCTTTATCAATATATCTGCACGGCGGGCACTGTCTGGGGGCAGGATGCGCTGGCTTTTTGGCTCCAAAAGCCAGGCCAGGCAGCGGAAATGAAGGCCAGGCAGCAGGCTGTGGAGGAGCTGGCGCAAAAAGAGGCGTTTTCTTGGGGCATGGAGGTTTGCGCAAGGAAAATCAGGCGTCTGGGCTATCGGGAAACGAAGGGGCAAGTAGACGGTTTTTTCCGCAGCCTGGAAAAGGAAGGGCATTCATCTGCGATACGGAAATGGATGGGCTGGATGTTCCCGGCTGCGGCTGCCTTTTGCCTGCTGTTGGCTATAGCGGGGATTTACAGGCAGGAAGCGGCAGCCTGTTTCATGGCTTGCGTGGCGGCGCAGTTTTTTGCGGCCTGTGCATGCTATGGTAAAAACCGCAGGCTGCTGTCTCCGGTTTATAAGATGAGCCAGGTGATAGAGCCATATCGGAAGCTTTTGGAATTGCTGGAACAACAGGAATTTGAAAGCCCTTACCTTTGCGGCTTGCAGGAGAGGCTTTTGCGCAGGAAAGATGCAGCGTCCATGGCTTTCCGGGAATTGGAAGGCATTGTAAGCTCTATTGTCACCAGCCACAACCCCTATGGCTTTGTCCTGTGCAACGGATTGTACCTTCATGATTTTCATTGCGTGGAGCGGTATTTGGCGTGGAAGGGGAAATATCAAGGGGAAATCTTGGGATGGCTGAAAGCGGTTGGGGAAGTGGAGGCGCTGATTAGCCTGGGCGTTCTTTCCCGCACAAAGCAGAAACATGTGCTGCCTAGGATAGAGGATACGCCCTATCCTGTGTTTGCGGCGTCTGATTTGCGGCATCCCTTGATTCAGGAGCCATTGGCAGTTGGGAATGATATAGATTTCAAGCATAAGGTTGCAGTGATTACCGGGTCGAATATGTCAGGGAAGACCACCTTTATGCGCAGCATAGGCGTAAATTTGGCCTTGGCTTATGCGGGGGGCTTTTGCGCAGCGCAGGCCATGCGCATCTCCCCCATGGAAATCTGCACGTCCATGCGTACGGGAGATGACGTGAATGCGGGCATTTCCAGCTTTTATGCGGAGCTGCTTCGGATTAAGCGGATGATTCAGGTAAGCACAAGGCGTAAGCCCATGATTTCTCTCATTGATGAGATTTATAAGGGGACAAATTCAAAAGACCGAATATTTGCCGCCAGGGAAACGGTGCGCAGGCTTGCCAGGCCTTATGCGTTTACGCTGCTGACCACCCATGATTTTGAACTGTGCGATTTGGAAAACGACAGGGAGGCAGACGCTGTGAATTACTATTTTATGGAACACTATGAAAATAATCAAATCTTGTTTGACTATAAAATCCGCAAAGGGCGCTGCAAGACGGCGAATGCCCGGTATTTGCTGCGGATGGCGGGGATATTGGAAGAGTAGCGGCATTTTCCCCAATCAGCCCTAAGCCAATGGCTGAAAGGCTACAGGTTTTCTTTCATGCGGATGTCAATATCCATATAGTAATATTCTTTTTCCAAAGGCACACCCTCCAGCAGGTATTTGGACAGCAGCTCTAAAGGGCGGTAGCCCTGGAGGAAGGGGTTCTGGCAGATAGTGGCGGTAATCATTCCCTGTCGCACCAAGTCAGCAGTGGTCTTTACCTTGTCATAGGTGAAAATCTTGATTTTTCCGGCAAGGCCCATGGAACGCACAGCCTGGCATCCGCCATAGACGCCTGCAGCGGCGAAGTAGAGGGCGTTGATTTGCGGGCGGCGTTCTAAGAGGCCTTGCACCTTTTCATAGCTTTCTTGGTCGTCGTCGTGGTTTTCAATGGTTTCTAAAATGCGGACATGAGGGAAGGAGCTATTTAGGGTTTCCATAAATCCTGCAATCCGCTCTGTATGGCACAGGATATGGGAGGAGCCAATGACAATGCCCACAGACACTTGGCCGAAAGTCATGCGCCCCAATAGGCCGGCGGCCGTCTGTCCGGAAAGGTAGTAATTGCTGCCGGTGTAGGCCATGCGTTTGGAGGGGATGTCCGTGTTGGTGGTGATGACGGGAATCCCGCTGCCGCTGAGGCGGTCAATTTCCTGGGCGATGGAAGGGGCGTTGTAGGGAGAGATAATCAAGCCGTGGACGCCTTCCTGCACCAGGGAGCGGATGGAGCTTAATTGGCATGCTTCGTCAAAGGGAACCTGGCGGATGAGGACTTGGCAGTTGAAACCGGCCAGCTCTGCGGTTTTTGTGCGCACGCCTTCTAGGACTTCCCCGAAGAAGGGGTTGGTGTCTTGGAAGAGGATGACGCCGATTTTCAGGTTCTTTTTCTGGGCGGCCAGGATTAGGCCGGCTTTGTTGGGGCGGTAATCCAGCATTTTGGCCACAGCCTCTATGCGGGCGGCGGTCTCTGGCTTGACGGAGCCCCTGTGGTTGAGGACGCGGTCTACGGTTCCGCGGGAAATATTGCAGATTTCAGCGATTTCTTTCATGGTTGCCATGGGAATTCCTCCGATGTGTTCTTAGGCGGAGCCTTTTTGAATAAGGTATCATGAAGTGGGGGAAATGTCAAATGGGAGAGGAGGGGGGAGCCTGGGGAGGGGGAGCCTGGGAATGGGGGGATGCAGGCAGAAGTGGGCAATGCGCCTCAGCAGGCGGTGCAACGCTCTGGCAAACTAATCGCTAAGGGAGACTAAGACGTTCAGGAAAGCCTTCACGCCTAAGTCTCCCTAAGCGCTG
>CAOKUK010000103.1 GCA_948472595.1 uncultured Eubacterium sp. | reverse complement strand
CTTCCTTCACCAGCTGTGCGCCCATATTCTCAAAAGCATCCTCCAGCTCAATCTCCTTGGCGATGGTCACGCCATCGTTGGTAATCAACGGAGCGCCAAAGGACTTATCCAATACCACGTTCCTTCCTTTCGGCCCTAAGGTCACCCTTACGGTATTCGCTAATTTATCTACACCAGCTTCCAATGCCTTCCTGGCTTCTGTGCCATATTTCAATTCCTTTGCCATGATACTCTGTCTCCTTCTATTCTCTTAATTTTAGTTTGCTTACGGCAATGAAATCCGCCGCAAGCCTATGCTGCCTGATTTGCCTTCTTGCCTACGCTTCTGGATTATGCCTCTACGACTGCCAGAATGTCGTTCTGCTTTACAATAATATATTCATTCCCATCAAGCTTTACTTCGTTCCCTGCATACTTGGAGTAAATTACCTTATCCCCAACTTTCACCTGCATGGTCACTTCCTTGCCGTCTACGTTTCCGCCAGGCCCTACCGCAACCACTTCTGCCTCCTGGGGCTTCTCCTGTGCGCTTCCTGTCAAAATGATGCCGGACTTTGTAGTCTCCTCTGCCTCGCACTGTTTCAATACAACTCTGTCTCCTAATGGTACTAATTTCATTGTGATTCCTCCTTAATGAAGCATTCTCTGTTCTTTCCTACTCTAATTGGGTTATTAGCACTCGTCAATGTTGAGTGCTGATTGCCTATGTACATAATTTAGCACTCTCTATTTTCTTTGTCAATATCCAATTTTACATTTAATAAAAAGTTTATATTTTTTATCCATACGTTATAATGGGTGTTCTTTTATATATTGCTCCATAATGGCCGCCGCCATACGGACTAATTTCTTGCAGGGGCGCTTTTTATAATATTCCTCTGTCCTCTTTTCCGGCACAGGCTCATCCCGTTTCTGCGCAAGCCCTAACAGCTCCCGGCAGACGATGGAGCCGTTCTCCGCCTCATAGGCCTTGGCCAATTGCTGAATCCTGGCATAATGCTCCTTTTTGCCTTGGGCGTCCCCAGGCTTGTCGTACCCATAGAGCATCCCCGCCGCAAGGAACATCCCGCTGACTGCGCCGCAGACCTCCCGCAGCCGGCCCATGCCGCCCCCAAAGGAGGACCTCAGCCTTGCAGCCGCCTTCTCGTCCATCTCATACAAATCGGAAAATGCCAAAAACACCGCCTGGCTGCAATTATACCCTTTCAGAAAATTCTCCTCTGCCTTCCGGCCATATTTGCTTTCTTCATAATCCATAGGAGCCTCCTATACTGCATGCAGGTTCTTCAGGGAAATGTCCAAAATCGGGGCGGAATGGGTCAAGGCGCCGCTTGAAATGTAATCCACTCCCAGAGAGATATAGTGGGCGATGTTCTCCTTGGTGACATTCCCGGAAATCTCTATCTCCGCCTTCCCATCAATGGCCGCAATCGCTTTTTGCATCTCCTCTACGCCCATGTTGTCCAGCATGATGATATCTGCCCCAGCCTCCACGGCCTCTTGCACCATCTCCACAGTCTCGCACTCCACTTCAATCTTGCGCACAAAGGGCGCATACTCCTTGGCCATGGAAACGGCCTCCTTCACGCCGCCGGCGGCTCCGATATGGTTGTCCTTCAAGAGGACGCCGTCTGAAAGGTTGTAGCGGTGGTTGTATCCACCCCCCACCTTTACGGAATATTTCTCAAAGATACGCATATTGGGCGTGGTTTTCCTGGTATCCAGCAATTTCACCTTGCTCCCATTCAGGAGGGATGCGATGGAATGGGTATAAGTGGCTATCCCGCTCATGCGCTGCAGGTAATTCAGAGCCGTCCGCTCCCCGGAAAGGATGGCGCGGATGTCCCCGGTCACCGTCCCAATCAAATCGCCCTTCTTCACCTGATCCCCATCTGTAAAATGGAACTCTACGGAAACCTCCGGGTCTAATAACTCGAATACCCGCCGGAACACAAACAGCCCCGCCAAGACGCCGTCCTGCTTGCAGAGCAATTGAGCCTCCCCTTTCTGGGCGCAGGGCATCACGGAATTGGTGGTCACGTCCTCGCTGGAAATATCCTCCTGCAAAGCCTGCAAAATCAATTTATCCGCATTTAACTCCATGGTGATTCTGTTGTTCATACTCTTTCTTTCTCCTTTCAATTTCCTGGCGCACCAAGGCCTGGTTCTCCTGGCGCAATTTCTTCAAGTCTCTATACCGCTCCGAATGGAAATAGCTCTCTGCAAGACCCTGCCCGCATTCCGCAAGATTCTGCCCAGCCTTCTTCCGGCTAGAAACAATGTCCTGCGCCGCGCGCCGGGCAAATACCAGGCTCTCCAACAGGGAATTGCTGGCAAGCCGATTGGCCCCATGCACGCCGTTGCAGCCGGTCTCCCCTATGGCGTAAAGGCGTTCCATGGAAGTCCTCCCATCCAAATCAGACTGGATGCCCCCCATAAAATAATGCTGCCCAGGCACTACGGGGACACACTCCTTCGTCACGTCATAGCCCTCTTCCAGGCATTTTTGGCAAATGTTGGGGAAATGGCTTAAAAGGTTCTCCTTGGGTATATGTTCCATCGAAAGCCAGACATAAGGCTTCCCATCCAGAGCCATCTGCTTCTCTATGGCCGCCGTCACCACATCCCTAGGCTGCAGCTCGTCCACAAACCGCTCCATTTTCGCATTGAGCAGCACGGCTCCTTCCCCCCGGACGGACTCTGAGATTAAGAACCGCCTGCCCGGCTTCTTGGAATACAAAGTCGTAGGGTGAATCTGCACAAAATTCACATCCTGGAGCCGTATCCCATGGCGCAGGGCAACGGCCACCCCATCCCCTGTCAGGTGGGCGAAATTCGTGGAATGGCGGTACAGCCCGCCAATGCCGCCGCAGGCAAATACTGTATGGCCTGCCCGGACAGGCGCCACTTGCCCCTGCCTGTCCAAAACCACGATGCCGCGGCACACATTCCCCTCGCAGAGGATATCCAGCATTTCCGTATGCTCATAAATGGTGATATTGTCACGCTGCCTCGCCTGGCTTAAGAGCTTCCCTGTGATTTCCTTCCCTGTGATGTCCTCATGGAACAATATCCTTGGCTTGGAATGGCCGCCCTCCCGGGTGTAGGCAAGCTCCCCGCCCCTGCGCTCAAATTCCACGCCGTAGCCCATCAAAAGCTGTGCAATCTGCGGGGAATCCTGAATCATCCTGTCCACGGAAGCCCGGTTGTTCCTATAATGGCCAGCCTTCATGGTGTCCTCAAAATAATCCTGGTAGTCGTCCTCCGACCGCAAGACGCAAATCCCGCCCTGCGCCAGGAAGGAATCGCTGTTTTCTGCCCGGTCTTTCGTAATTACCATAATCCTCTGGCTCTCTGGCAGCTGCAGCGCACAGAAAAGGCCCGCTGCGCCAGTGCCTACTATCACTATATCTGTCTCTTTTTCCATCTCTCCACCTGCTTCTGTTGAAAAATCCATTCAAACGGAATCGTTACCTTCCAACATAATATCTGCTATAGTATAACACAGCAGGGAATTGCTGGCAAGAGATTTGCTTTTTTTGAAACTTTCCTGCCCCTTCCCCCATCTAACCAATAAAGAGCCCCACCATGGGGCTTTCCATAGAAAGGAGGCCCACCATGGATTCCCCACATATACAGCAGCTTGTGGAGGCGGAATTGCTGTCTTCTTACGATTCCCTCTACCGCCTGGCTTACAGTTATGTGAAAAATGAAGCAGACGCCATGGACATTGTGCAGGAAAGCGCCTATAAGGCAATCAAAAATTCCCCTTCCCTTAAGAAGGAAGCCTACGTCAAGACATGGCTCTGGCGCATCGTAATCAACACCTCTTTCGAGCTGCTTCGACGCCGGCAGCGGGAAATTCCCGCATATGCGCCCAAGGAACAGGGAAAGGAGGACGATTACCTCGATTTTGACACCCTCAACGCATTGGATATCCTGAACGAGAAAGAGCGAGCCGTCATTGTGTTCCGCTTCTTCGAAGAAAGGAAGCTTTGGGAAATCGCCTATGCCCTGGAAGAAAACGTCAATACCATCAAGAGCATTTTATACCGCAGCCTGAAAAAATTGAAAGCCAAATTAATGGAAGGAGAGACACGCCATGACCCTTAGACCCCAAAAAGAACACTGCGCCAGCATAAAAGAAGCGCTTCGCCAAATGAAGCGCCAATACCAGGCCATCCCTGCCCCGGATGATTTAAAATCCCAAGTGGAGGCCTCCATCCGACAGGCAAAATTGGATTTAGAAAAGGAATCCTCCCCCCAGGCAAGGCCGGGCTTGAAGGCAAAGGCCTTCACCCACATTCGGCGCAAAGGCTTTTTTGCCAGCGCCGCCGCCGCTGCCCTGGCATTCGTCATATTTGTAAACTTGAAAATCCCCAATGTCCAAGTGAAAAATCCAGACGGTGAAGTTCAGAAAGAATCTACCGACCAGCTGAATGGGGAAATACAAGCTTATACAAATGAAATCATCGCCGCCTATATGGAAGATGTAAAAGCCTCTGGCAAAGAGACCCCGAAGGCTGTGGATTTAGACTATGAAGTGGCTACCGACAATGACAAACTGTTCTCGCTGCGCTTCCATAAAACGCTTACCATGGCAAGTGCAGCGCAGTCGGAAAAAATCTACCATATTGACAAGGAGACCGGGAAGAGAATCACCCTAAAGGATTTATTCCAGGAAGGCGCAGATTACAAGGAGCTCATTTCCCAAAACATCATAGAGCAGATGAAGGCGCAGATGGAACAGGATGAGGGAAAGCTCTACTATATTGCAAAATCTCCCCAAAAAAGCGCCGAAGAACCGTCCTCCTCCGAAATTCCCTACGAAGATGGAAATCCCCTAATCCACAAATGGGATTTTTCCAAAAACTTTTCCGCCACCCCCATGGAAGAGGAGGCGGCAGAAGAGGCGGCTACCTCCAAAAAAGAGGCTACCTCTGAAAAAGAGGTTACAACCCCCAAAGAAGAGGCTACCCCTGAAGAAGAGATTTCGACCTCTAAAGAAGAGACCACTCCCTCTGGAGAAGAAGCTGCGCCTTCTGAAGAAGCCTCGGAATCTCCCTCCTTGGAAGATGGATTCTATGAAATATCAGAAGAAGCGAACTTCTACGTGAATGAATCGGGAAAGCTTGTGGTCGTATTTGACGAATATGAAGTGGCTCCTGGCTATATGGGAACTGTATCCTTCGAGATTCCCACAGAGGTTGTGGAAGGCATTGCAAAGAAGGGGTATTTTAAATAATCCCCATGTGCGCTCCGTAAGAACATGATTCAGGAGTAAAGGGCGGCCTTTGCGCAGCAACACTCCAAATATTTCCCCAAATTGTCACTCTTCCCTTGAATAACTTCCTGGAAAATATTATGATAGAGGTGGCATATTACTGCGGCGGTTAAATATCGAAGTTTTTACTTGCCTAAATTTCTATTTGCTGTGTAAAATCCGTCGATATTTAACCGCCGCAGTAATAAATTTTATCATAATAGCAATGGATAGGAGGCAGCATGAGGAGAACACGCAAAAAGCAACTATTTTCATGGATTTTAGCAGCCAGCCTGGCTGCAGGAATCCTAGCTGGGGCCAAGCCGGAGACGGTGTATGCGGCGCAGGCAGCAACAGAGAACACAGCCCCTTCGAAGCCAACGGACTTAAAGACCGAGATGATGCGCGAGGCCTATGGAATCAACACAAAAGACCCATCCTTTTCCTGGGTCGTAAATGACGCTGATTCCAATGAGGCACAGACGGCATATCGCATCCTGGTCTCGAAATCCAGCGCCATCACAGATAGCAACAAGGCATATGATACCGGCTGGGTGGAATCGGACGAAAATTCCAGCGTGCATGCGCCAGCCCTAAAGGATGTGCTGGAAGATAATCAGCTCTATTTCTGGCAGGTCCAGACCAAGGATAAGGGCGGCGCAGAAAGCCCCCTTTCAGATGCAGCCGCATTCATGACGGATATCGCATCCGGCTGGGAGAGCACGGACGGCATATGGGCTGTGCCAAAGGCAGGCGGGCTGTCTTGGGCAGACTACACCTTAGAGGCCAAAATCAGCATCTTATCCGGGGATGGCCTTGGCGTCCTGATGCGCATGGACGGAAGCCAGAACGGTTACATGTTCCAGTTCCGCCAAAAGGATAATACCATCGCCTGCCATTGGGCGGATAAGGGCAACATCCAGGCAAACACGCTGTTCCAGACCTTGAGCCTTTCGGAAAGCAGCGTCACCATCCCCACAGACGGGAGTGAATTTGGGATAAGGCTGGCTATGGCCGGGCAGGAAATCCAGGTATCCATGGACATGGGAAACGGCTATCAAGACGTCGGCAAAATCGACCTTGGGAAATCCAGCGTCAAGGTCAGCGCCGGGTCTTGCGGCTTCCGCACCGGAAGGTCGGAAAGCGGCACCATTGACAATCTAAAAATCACAGATAGCAGCGGCAATGTCTTGTACCAATCTGATTTCACAGAGGCCAATGGGTATTTCCCTGGCTGCAGCGTTTCCAATGGGAAGCTGTCTGTAGGGAACAGCGCATTTTCTATCTGGAACGATCCCAACCAATTAGCGGAACGGGGGAATATCTCTTTCCTGCGCAGCCCCAAGATTGCCATAGCAGAGAAAGGCAGCCTGGAAAAAGTCATCGTCAGCGCAGCCTCCCGGGGAACGGCGCAAGACCGGGGGACAATCTTTGACTTATTCTTAAACGGCTCATGCATTGGCGCCGGTTCGGCCAGGGAGCTTGGCAAGGTTGGCTCTTTCTCCGGAGCCAGCAATTATACGCAGGTATATTATAATTCCTATGACGTGACCGACATCATCGCCCAGGGAGACGGGAATGTCATAAGCGCCGTAGCCAACAGCCGGGACGCCAGCCACGGCATCCTGGTGCAGATGACAGCCTTCTACAAGGATGGGACGAAGCAAGTCTTAACCAACAGCGGAAAGCAGGGCTCTGGCTGGAAATGTTTAGACGGCACAAGCGCTTTTGGCGACACAGGAAGCTATATCACGACAGGATACGTAAGCATTTTCCATGACAATGTCAATATGAATGCCTACCCTTTGGGATGGAAAGAGGCTTCTTTCGATGACTCCGGCTGGCAGGAAGCCAAAATCAGCGCACCGGTTGCCGAGCAGAAATCCGGCACAAGCGGGCGGGTCCTCTATCCCAGCCAATCGGAAAATGCCCTGCGCATGGAGACAGATGAGCCCACGAAACGCATCTACCAAAACAATGCAGGCAACCTTGTCATCGATCTTGGAAAGGAAATCATCGGCGGGCTGAAAGTGAGCCTTTCCTGCAATGCGCCCCAACAGGTTACGGTATACATGGGCGAGGAAATGGACGGAGACGGCGTAAAGCACAAGCTTACGGCAGTGCCGGACTACGTGGATACCTGGAGCCTGAAGGCCGGGGCAAACGACTTCGAGACCATCACTTTCCGCACCTTCCGCTATGTGGAATTGATTGGGCTTGACGCAGACACAAAAAGCGCCATCCTGGCAAACAAAGACTGCATCAAGGGTTGGGCAATCCAGCAAGAATTTGACCAAGAGGGTTCTTCCTTCGCCTCTTCGGGCGGGGCAAATGCCGAATTGCTGAACCGCCTCTATGAATTCAGCAAATACACCATCCAAGCCACGAACCAGGATGTATTTGTGGACTCCCAGGCGAGGGAACGGGCGCCTTATGAAGGGGATCTGCTGGTTAACTCCAATACCAGCTACGCCGTCAGCAGCAACTATTCCCTGGCGCGCCATTCCAATGAATGGCTCATCGACAACCCCACATGGCCCAACGACTACAGCCTGTTCTCTGTGGAAATGTCTTACTGGGACTACATTTACACCGGCAACGCCGACTCCATCCGAGAGAACTATGAAGCCTTGAAGAAAAAGCTGACCACCAAGGTCGCCTCCGAAGATTCGGCCACAGGCCTCATCCGCGTAAAAGGCAGCCAGGCAGGGGAGACTGCGCTGATTGACTGGCCCACCAGCGAGCGGGACGGCTACCAGGGCAGCCGCTACGATGTGGTCATCAATGCCGAATACGTGGGCATTTACCGTTACATGGCGGCAATCAGCGAAGCCCTTGGCCAGACAGCAGACGCTGCGGCTTACCGAGCCAAGGCGGACAAGCTGCAAGACAGCCTGATTGCTTATGCATATGACAAGGCAAACGGCCGTTTTTATGATTCCTTAGACCAAAATTACAAGGCTGTCAACCATTCCTCTACCCACGCCACAGCCTATGCCCTTACATACGGCGTATTTGACAGCCAGGAAATGGCAGACGCCATGTGCGCCTTTGTCTACAGCAACTGCAAAGAAGAGTTTAAGGGGAGCGTCTATGTCACCTACTTTATCTTAAAGGGGCTTTATAACGGCAACCATGGGGAAATGGCGCAGAAGCTGATGACCAACCCCAAAGTTGGCGCCAATGTCAAGACCTTCGCCT
>CAOKUK010000102.1 GCA_948472595.1 uncultured Eubacterium sp. | reverse complement strand
GGGCATAGGCTTTATAGGAAATGCCCCAGTCTGGCATGGCAATCTCAATTGCCTGGGAAAGGACGGCGTAAAAGAAAAAGGATAAGGCTGTCCCTGCAAGGAAGGCTCCGCCCAAGGCAGCGGCTCCAAGGGCAACGGCTTCCCCAACCAGGCGCCTTAAGGATTCCAGCCGCCCCATGCCAAGGGCATATAGAATGCCTTGCTCCTGCTTGCGGGCAGAGAGGAACACAGAGTAGGAATAAGGCACAAACAGGAGCACAAAGGCCGCCGACAGGACGCTTGGGAAAATGATGTTGCTGGAAATGAGCGAGTCCACCGCCGTCCCTCCCATAAAAGCCTGGTTGGTGAAAAGCACTGCGAAGCTAAAAAACAGCGTCAGGGCGAAAAAGCTGCATAAAAAGTACAGGCGGAAGCGGCTGAAATTTGCCCGCAGCATCTTTTTGGAAATGTCAAAATATGTCATATGCGCCCTCCTTTATCAGCCAACAGGCCATCCCCGGACAGGGATAGGATGCGGTGGCAGAAGGAGGCCGCATGGGCGTCATGGGTCACAAGCAGCATGCTGGCTTTAGACTGCCTGTTTATGGCCGCCATACAGCGCAGGATAGCATCCGCAGACTCTGCGTCCAGGCTGCCGGTGGGCTCGTCTGCAAAAATTAGGGCAGGTTCCTGTATGAATGCCCGGGCGATGGCGACTCTTTGCTTCTGCCCGCCGGACAATTCCGTTATCCCCCTGTCCCTCAGATCCCCAATGCCTGCCAATTCCAGCGCCTTCTTGAGCTGGCGTTCCTGGGCATTCCCATCCTGCCTGTCCAAAATCATGGGCAGCAGGATATTTTCTTCTACGGTAAGGCTTTCCAGCAATTGGAAGTCCTGGAAGACCATCCCCAAGTGCCTCCGCCGGAAACGAGCCAGCTCCTCTGGGGAATAGGAGGACAAGTCCTGCCCATTTATGAAGATTTCCCCGGAATCCGGCCGGTCAATCCCGCTTAAGCTATGCAGCAGCGTAGTCTTGCCGCAGCCGGAAGGCCCCATGATGGCGGCCATTTCCCCCTGGCGTACCTGCAGGGAGACGTCTTGCAGTACTTCTACCGTCTGTTTTCTTGTGCGGTAGCTTTTATATAGGTGCTTTGCTTCTAATGCATACATAAAAAATCCTCCTGATATTTGATTGGAAACTGTCTATATTGTTAAAAAAATATCAGAAGGGAGAATCAACGGTTCATCCGCACAGACAGGCTTAAGAGGGTTGCGCATGGCAGAAAGCCGGAAAAAAACAGCGCAAAAAGGGCGTCTGTAGAAGGGGATTTCCCAGGCAGGAAAAAGGGAGAAGGAGGAAGCATGTCACATAAATGGAGCATTTGCGGCGCAAGATTCCGCAAAGCGGGATTCTTTTTTTCCATCCTCGTAGAGAGGCGCCCGGCAGTGCCCTCTTCTGGCATTATGCCGGTACCGACTAGATCCTCTTGCTTCCAAACCAAATCCTCCAAGTCGCCCTCCTGCCATCCATCGCTCCAGATGCAAAAATGCAGGGACAAAAGGAAGGCCACAAATAGAGACATAAGAACCAGGGAGGCTAAAAGCCTCCCATGGGGAAAGCGGCAGCGGCAACTGCGCATATGCCGATAGGTATGTTTTGGAATCGTTCGATAGGCGTGTTTGTGCATTACATCACCGAATGCTTTCTATCTGGGGGAAGGACAGCAGGGCTTCAAACCCTTCCCCCCATTTTGACTGGGCATCAAGCCCGATGTTCAAGTCGTCCGCCACGGCTTTTGCCAGGTACAGGCCCATGCCTGTGGCCTTCTTCCTGCTGCTGCCAGACTCTCCGGTGAACCCTTTGTCAAATAAGAAGGGCAAATCGCAGGGCTGTGCGCCAATCCCATTGTCTTGGATGTGCAAAAGAATCCTGTCAGAGGGGCTGGCCGGAGGCGACGCCCAAATCCGGATTTGCCGTTTTCCTTCCCTGCGGCAGTATTTGATGGAATTGCTGATAACTTGGCGCAGCAGGAAGGCCAAGCCCCTCTGGTCGGAAAGCACCTGAATGCCTTTTACGTCCAAAGACAGGCAAAAGCCATAGGCGCCCAGCAGGGGGCTGTAATCTTCCAGCGCCTCCTGGCAGCATTCCGCCAAATCCAGGGGCTCAAGCCGGTAATCTTTATGTACGGACTTTAGCCGGGCGTAATACAGCATCTGGCTGACCTGCTCCTGCATCCGGCTCTGCACGTAATCCAGTTTCTTAGCGGCTTCTGGCGGCAGCTCTTCCCGATGGTTATCCAAAAGGAAGGTAAGCAGGGAAATGGGGGTCTTCACCTCATGGGCCCAGGCCTCCACATATTCCTCGTAATCTTCCAAATCCAGGGACAGCTTTTGGAGAGTTGCCTCAGACTCCCGCAGCATGCCCCCAATTTCCCGTATCATCCCGGCTTCCCATCTATTCGCCAGGCGCGCCGCCCTGTCCTCTGGCATTTGCTTCGGAGATTCCAGGAACTTTCGGAATGCTGCTTCTTTTTTCAGGCTCCTTTTGTGCGTATAAGCGAAAACGCAGGCAAAGAGCAGGAGGGTGCTCAGGGTATTTGCCAAGGCCAATATGCCGAATGCCCGTACGTCAGCCAGCCACAGCATCACCATAGATAGGAAATCTGCGCATGCAAGAGCCAAAAGCCAAGGCAGAAAATCAAATTTGTAGAAATAAGGTGTTTTGGGTTCCATTTTAGCTACCGCCTTTTTCCGTCATCTGATACCCCTTCCCCCGTATAAATAGGATCTGCTGTTGGATTCCCAAGCTCTTCATGGTCTTTTTCAGCCGCGTCAGGTTTACCTGCAGCGCATTTTCATCAATGTATTCAGCCGTCCCCCAAAGCGCTGTGCACAGCAGCTCCTTTGCCACAAATTCCCCCCGGTGCACCAGGAAGGCTTCTAAGAGCTTTCCCTGGTTCTTCGGCAGGACTATAGACTGGTCGTGGATATACAGGGTATAGGTCTGCTTATCCAGCAGGAATCCAGGGCCTTCCAATAGATTCCCTCTGCCCTCATACCTGCGGAGCAGGTTCGAGACCCTTGCCAGCAGCCGTTCTTTCCGGCAGGGCTTTGTCAGGTATTCATCCGCCCCTAAGTCCAGGGCATGGAGTTCGTCCCGCAGCTGGTCCCTGGAGGTCAGCACCAAAATGGGGAGGGCGCTTTTCTGCTTGAGTTCCCGGCATACGAAAAAGCCGCTGGTACCCGGCAGGTTTATGTCCAAAAGCACCAGCCCGGCATCCATTTTGAGGATGTCTTCTGTGATATGGGAGAAGTCTGTGACGCAGCTGGCGCAGTAGCCTGCCTTTTGGAAAATCTCTGTTAATTCTTCCCGCATGAAAATCTCGTCTTCTACAATAATGATGTGTTTCATAAGGCATCCTCACTCTTCCCGCCCTGGCTCCATCATTTTTAGGATATGCTTGCTGCTGGCCTTGGCCACTGCGGCCAGATACCACAGCTCCACAATGCACAGCACAAGCACCGTTATGCCCGCAAGGGCAAACAGCTCCCCTAGGCTGCCGCGCATCCCAAGGGGCAGAAGCCCGGTGAACAGGGACCAAATCCCAAAGCAGCTGCTTGCGGCCGCCACTGCAATTGGGATTCCAAAATGCCACCGCACCTGTTTTTTTGCAGCCTTGCAAAGGGCCTGGCAGCTGCTTCCCAGCCGTATCAGGGTCTGGTAGCGCCGCCCCGTCTTTTGCTGCCGCATCAAAAACTGCACGCCTAAGACCGTGTTGGCAATCACCAGGAAAATCAACGCCAAATACAAAGTGACGTAGCTTGCCGCCACTTGGTAGAATAGCTGCCGCCCCACATTTTGCAGATAGCTCTCATAGCCAAGGGCTGTATGCGCCAGTTTCTCATTTATCTGCATCATGGCTTGCAAAAGCCCTTGCCGTTCCACTGCGTGTTCTGTAAGGACTCCGTTCCAGTAGACATCGTATTCCCCCGCCGTCAGGGCTTCAAAATCTTCATCCCGCACAATCAAAGCGAAGGATAGGGTGATAGAGCGGTCAACCACCAGGTCGGTGGTCTGGAGCGCGCCTGCCAGGCGCCGTCTTTCTCCTGCCAGGCAAATCTCTGGCTCCTGCGCCAGCATCTGGTTGATGAGCTTTGGGCTGATGGCAAATTCAGCGTCCATATAGACGGCTGCCTGCCCTTGCTCTAATTGTACCATTTCTTTCCCCGCTATGGCAATCAGATGATTGTAGCCGGACAGAGAAATCAGATGGGGGCTGTCCATTTGCCTTAAATTGTACAGCAAAGTATCTCGTTCCTGGCTTTGGGGCATGCTTTCTAAAAGATTAAGGGCTTCTGGCATTTTGTAACCCTCTTCTGTTTCTGCCGAGCGGATATGGCCGACCTTCATTTTGAAAAGATCCTGAAAGCTGTCCGTCAGCCCATTGCTTTCCAGGATTTTTTCCACATCAATGCCCTCATAGCTGCCCTGGAAGGTGTAGTCAATCACATGGCTGTCCTGCCCGCTGCGGCTTACGGCGGTGGCGGCGCCGAACCCAAAGCAGCACAGCGCCGCTAAGATCAGCAAAGAGCTGACAGCCATAGAGAAGGGCTGGCAAATCACGTTTTCCTGCAGCTGGCGGAAGGTGAATATGGCAAGCCCAGGGCTTTTGCGGGAGCGCCTGGCCAGGCCGGACAGGATGATGCGCATGCCGTAAAAGAGAAGGAAGGTGCCAAGGAGACCCAAGGATAGGGTGGCGCCCATATAGAGCAGGGACGTCCAGGAGATTCCCAGGATGGCCAGCAGGTAGGCAGCAGCCAGGCAAAGGATTCCAAGGAACAGGGAGAGCTTATGGGACCATAAGATGTCCTGGGGCTTGGCGTTCTCCGGCGCAGGGGCTAGAAGGCTCCCGATTTCCATTCGGGAGGCCTTGCCGCTTAAGAGGAGGAAGGCCAAAAGCTGTATGCCTAAAAAACCAGCCACGGTTAAGAGCGCCGCCTCTGGGGAGAAGGCAGTCTGATGCCCCAAAATTCCGATGCCCACCAGGCGGGCGGTCACCAGGCTGACCATCTCTGACAGGAGGACAGCGGCGGGAAGCCCAATCCCCAGGGACAGGAGGCTTCCCCACAGGCCTTCTGCCAGCAGCAGGAAAAACAGCCTGGAGCGCTTCATGCCCAGAATCAGGTAGATGCCAAATTCATGGCTCCTGCGCTCCATTTGGTATTTGCTGGCAAAATACACCAGGAAAAATAAAAGGAACAGGGTCACGCCATAAAGCAGCGGGACCATTCCAAGCAGCCGGCTTACCGCATCGCTCTCCATCTGCCCCAGGAAGACCATGACGTCCTGCCGGGGCAGGGACAGGACTATGTAAAATGCCACGATGGATGCCAGCAGGGAGGAAAAGAAAATCCCGTTTTCCTTTCGGTTCCGGCGGCTGTTTTGACGTACCATATCAAAGAACATTTGCGCTCCCTCCTCCCAATTGTGCCATGACTTTTAAAATGCGTCCGTAAAATTCCTGCTGGCTTTCTTCTGGCAGCTGCCTGCGCAGCTCATGGAACACAATCCCGTCCTGGATAAACAGGATTCGGCTGCAGTAGCTGGCGGCGTTGGAGTCATGGGTCACCAGCAGAATGGCGGCGCCCTGCTCCCGGTTCAGCCCAGCCAGCTTTTCCATCAGGGCTTTGGCGTTTTTGGAATCCAATGCGCCGGTGGGCTCGTCTGCCAGCACCATTCGGGGGTTTAAGATAAGGGAGCGGGCGGCTGCAATGCGCTGCTTTTGCCCGCCGGACATCTGGGAAGGAAATTTATCCAGGACGTCTGCGATTTCCAAATATTTCGCCAATTCTTGAAGCCGGCGCACGCCCTCCTTTCCGTGGGCGCCGTGGATGGATAAGGGCAGTAGGATGTTCTCCCGTCCGGTCAGGTTGTCTAGAAGCTCAAAGTTCTGGAACAGGTAGCCGATTTTCCTGCCCCGGTACTCTGCCAGGCTGCGCCCTTTTAAGGAATTAAGCTCCACGCCCTCCATGCGGATATGCCCCTGGGTGGGCTGCACCACGGTGGCGATGCAGTTTAGAAGGGTAGATTTGCCAGAGCCGCTGCTGCCCATGATGCCCAGGAATTCCCCGGACAGCACCTGGAAGGAGATGCCGTCTAAGGCTTTTGTCTGGCTCCCCTTCCTGCCGTAATATTTTTTCAGAGATTCCACTTCAAGTATTTTTTGCCTCATATCAAATGCCTCCTTTGCTTTCTGTGGCTATCATACCACAGGACAATCCAAAAGGGCACTTACATTGGGTGAAAGTGAAAAGCAGAAAGGGCGTGGCCAAAAGCCAATGGGAAGGCGCAGAATCCTTCCGAAAGGGGAATCATAAGAAAGACCGCATGCTGCACGCCAAGTTCTCTTCCAGGTGGATGAGCCGCTTGGTGATGTCCTTGGACTGCTCGTCTGCTGCCTTGTATTGGTTCAGGTATCTGCTCAGGGATTTCACGCCCATATTGCAGCCATCGGTGATTAAGTCGGCAACGGTGTTGTCAGATCCCTCCATGGCCAGCTTTGCGTTTGTCTTAATCCAAGACATGCCTTTGGCCATAGGGCTTGGCTCCTTCCCCTCATCGTGGCAATTGTTTAGGAGGATTTGGAGTTCGTCCTGTAAGACAATATGCCGGTTCTTGCAGTCCACCAGGCATTGCCGCAGGGAGTTGTCTTTCGCATAGTCTAAGACGTCGTCAATGGCGTCGACGCCCATTTGGATGCCTGCATCGCATTCCCGCATGAGGCGTATGGTATCTGGCTGTATCATATCTGATTTCACTCCATTCTGTTTGGGATTCGGTGAGAATAGTATGCCAAGAAAGAAAAGAAAAAATACATGTTGCATCGGGTTTTTCCTTTTAACTTTGCCGTTTCGTGTTGGCTTGTGCCATGATACGCTTTCTGGCATGCAAAAAAGCCCCCTCCCAGACAGGCACAGCAGGCAAGCCTTTGCTTTTGCGAGTTATGCCTGCGATAATCTATCCTGGAAGGGGGCTTCGGCCTCAATGCATTTTATATGTGAAAATGCCCAACCCGTGTGTTTTTTCTTAGAACTTCCCAGCCTTCGCTGCTTCCTCGATGGAAACGGCAACGGCAACGGTAGCGCCTACCATGGGGTTATTCCCCATGCCGATTAATCCCATCATCTCTACATGGGCCGGAACGGAAGAGGAGCCTGCAAACTGTGCGTCAGAGTGCATACGTCCCATGGTGTCTGTCATGCCGTAGGAAGCCGGCCCTGCCGCCATGTTGTCCGGATGGAGGGTACGGCCCGTGCCGCCGCCGGAGGCAACGGAGAAGTATTTCTTGCCCTGCTCTACGCATTCCTTCTTGTATGTGCCTGCTACCGGATGCTGGAAGCGCGTTGGGTTGGTGGAATTCCCGGTGATGGAAACGCCCACGTTCTCATGGTGCATGATGGCGACGCCTTCCTGCACATCGTCTGCGCCGTAGCATTTTACGGTTGCCCGAAGGCCGTCAGAGTATGCCTTTTCATAGATGACATTTAAGTTTGCCTCTTTGTAGTCATACTGCGTCTCTACAAATGTGAAGCCGTTGATGCGGGAAATAATCTGAGCTGCGTCTTTCCCAAGGCCGTTTAAGATGACGCGCAAGGGCTTCTGGCGCACCTTGTTGGCTTTCTCGGCGATGCCGATGGCGCCTTCTGCTGCGGCAAAGGACTCATGGCCTGCTAAGAAGCAGAAGCATTCGGTCTCTTCTTCTAGTAACATCTTGCCCAAGTTGCCGTGGCCAAGGCCCACTTTCCTGTGGTCTGCAACGGATCCCGGGATGCAGAAAGCCTGAAGGCCTTCCCCGATGGCTGCGGCTGCATCTGCCGCCCTCTTTGCGCCCTTCTTGATGGCGATGGCTGCGCCTACGGTGTATGCCCAGCAAGCATTCTCAAAGCAGATTGGCTGGATTTTCTTTACCTGGCCATATACGTCAAGCCCAGCGTCCTTTGTGATTTTCTCAGCCTCCTCGATGGAGCCGATCCCATAATTATTTAAAACAGAATTGATCTGGTCAATCCTTCTTTCATATGATTCAAATAAAGCCATTTGAAATGTCCTCCTATCTTTTTGACTATTCTACACGTGGGTCAATAATCTTAGCGGCGTCTGCCACACGGCCATACTGGCCTTTTGCCTTTTCCCAAGCAGTATTGGGGTCGTCGCCCTTCTTGATGAAGTCAGTCATCTTGCCAAGGCTTACGAACTGGTAGCCGATGACCTCGTTGTCAGCGTCTAAGGCGATACCTGTCACATAGCCCTCTGCCATTTCCAGATAGCGGACGCCCTTTTCCTTGGTGGCGTACATGGTGCCGACCTGGGAACGGAGCCCCTTGCCCAAATCTTCTAAGCCAGCGCCTACTGCCAGGCCGTCGTCAGAGAATGCGCTCTGGGTGCGCCCATAGACAATCTGTAAGAACAGCTCCCTCATGGCTGTGTTGATGGCGTCGCAGACAAGGTCTGTGTTCAATGCTTCCAAGATAGTCTTGCCCTGCAGAATCTCTG
>CAOKUK010000101.1 GCA_948472595.1 uncultured Eubacterium sp. | reverse complement strand
GTCCCTGCTGACAAATGTCAGCTCATAGCCCTTTGTCTCGTTCACGGCAAGGGACAGGGATGTCTGCCCTTCTGCAAGGCCCTTGACAAAGTCCGTGATATCAATGGCAACCTTCCTCCCGTCTACGCCCTGGCTGGCATTGTACTTGTCATCCTGCGCCATCAGCACATTCTTTGATCCTTCCACGTCAAATTCCAAAGACTCCCTATAGCTTCCCTCCGAGGTGGCAAAGGAAGGCCGGGTATTCCAAGTCACGCTGCCCTCTGACCACTGGGCGTCGGAAGGGATAACTGCAGTGCGGATGGTGTCTGCGCCTTTATCGCCGGAATTCCTCCTGCCCATATAGGTCAGGACAAGCTCCGCCGACTCCACTGCGTCCAATCTGCCCTGCAGGCTGGACACGTCAAATTTCAACAGGCCCATCTTCTCATCCGTATCGTCCTTTACAGTCTTCACCTCTCCCAGGTAGCCGTATTCCGCCGGGTTGCCAAGGGCTTCCCCAAAAATCTTAGTACGGATGTAATCCCGGTTCCGGTTCCAGTCTTTCTCTGTCTTCCAGGTATGGATGGTAGCGTCTTCCACAGATGGAAGGCTCTCCACTTGAACCTTAGAGGAGCGCACCTGAATCCGCACCGTCTTTATGGCGCTTGTATGGGCATCGGAAGCCCTAAATTCCACGACATAAGTATTGCCCACCTCTGCCTCCGTCAGCGCCCAGGAAAAATGCCCGGTCTGGGGATTGAAGCTTGCGCCCTGAGGCACGCCCTCTGCCTGCAGGGTTACGGTATCCCCTGGGTCAGCGTCTGTGGCCGCCACGTCAAATTCCAATGTCTGCCCGTCCGTAACCAGAAAACTGTCTGTCTGAGGGGAGGTGAACACCGGAGCATTGTTGTCCGCAAAATCCTTTTCCAGGTTCTGCACATTGGAGATGTTCCAATTCAAGTCTGAGGTGGAGGTCACCTTCTTGCCGCCTAAGTACAAATCCTTCACCTTCAGGCTCGTGGCATTTGACACGCTGCATTGGGCTCCTGGGTTTGAGAACCAGCATCCCTCCAGCACGACCTCCCGAATTGGGTCTTTGGTAATGGTGCCGCCGGTATAGCCGTCCGTATCGCCGTTCAGCTTGCTGGCAACCCCTACGGCTTCCTGGGTCTTGCCGTCTCCGCCGTTAATCACGAAATTATTCCCTACCCTGGAGGTGTCAAAGGAGCAGTTGATAAATTTCAGCGCCTCATACCGCGGGTAAATATCCGTGTGGTTCTGCACAGTGATGCCATGGCCGCCGCCTGCAAAGCCTAAGGCATTGAAATTTTCAAATGTATAGTCCCTCAGCTGGTATCCATGGGCTTCATGGCCTAAGCGGATGCCGTTCCCGGCGTCACAGCTCCACTGCAGGGTGTTCTTCACATGGATGTTGAAAGAATCCGCCCTGTCCCAGCTGTCGCAGTCAACATTGTACGCCACAAATCCTGCCACTGCATTGGAGAATTTCTGGAATTTCTCATCATTTGGGTTATTGTCCTGGGGCTTAAAGGAAGAAAGGCCAAATTCCTTTTTGTACATATCCTCTTTTTCCGGCGCAAACCAGCGGCTGGGATTGTAATGGCCCGAAGCGAAGCAGTCGTCATTGCCTAAAGTGAAGGCGCCGTCAATGGTCAAATCCTGGGATCCCGCCATATCCGTCCCATCTCCCCAAGACATGGGGTAGGGAGTCAGCCCCTTGATGTTGTTCAGGCTGATATTCTTGCCGCTGTGGGCTTCCCAGTTCCACTGCTTGGCATTGCGCATATAGGTATCATTGAATGTGATATTCTTAGAACGCACCACCATAACGCCTGCCTGGTGACAGCTCATGTAAGCGTCGTTGCGGTCGCCGCTCACGCTGCCATTCTGCTTCCAGTAATTTTCCACGCCGTTCCCATCAAACATCCCGCGGCCGGAAATGGTGATGTCTTCAGAATCCCAGACGCCGATTGCAGGCTCCATGGCCTCTGCGCAAAGCTGGATATGGTTTTTCAGGAGCGCACCCTCCTCTAAGTAAATATTCACGCTTTTGCCTTTGCGGTTTCGGATGTCAAGGCCGGCATAGGTATATGTCCCGCTTGGGAAATACAACGTGTCCAGCCCTTCGGTCTCATAGATTTTATCCAGCGCCGCCTGGAAGGCATAGCTCACGTCC
Source organism: uncultured Eubacterium sp. (assembly GCA_948472595.1). Lineage (GTDB taxonomy): Bacteria > Bacillota > Clostridia > Lachnospirales > Lachnospiraceae > Petralouisia. Next base: position 6,364 of record CAOKUK010000101.1, on the reverse strand, counting down.
TCTGCGGACAGTCTCCTCTGATCCGGGTAGCGCACATTGTGAGCCGTAGCTTCCACAAGGCTGCCTGCGCTGTGGGAATAGGTATAAGAAGCTTCCGCATCCGTCCCTTCGGCCAGCTTGATGGTCACCTGCCCGGCAGGGATTGCTTTCTGTTCCTGCTGGTTGGGATGCTCCTGTAAATATTGCTCTGCAAATTCCTTGAAATTCAACACGTTGGAGCCATTCACATCCGGCGCCCCCACTTCCAATGGATCGTTGATAATGGCCAGATAGGGCTGGCCGGATTTATTGGTGGCGTCGCCGTTAATCATCACGATAACGGAATTTAAGCCGGCCTCCTCGGACATGGCAAACGTCAAGGTGCGCTTGTCTGCGCCTACTTTCAGGCTCTCCTGGGGATAATAGCGCTCTGGGTATACCTTCACACTATGGATATCCTCTGATACGGCAATGGTAAATTCTGGCTTGCGGGTATCAGAAGAAAAGCGGGCTATGTCAAAATTGTGGCCTTTCTGGCTGTACTGCACCACTGGGATTTCCGTCCCGTCCGCCTGTAACGTATATTTTGCGGACATCACATCCTGGGATTCGTTCTCGGGCGTCTTGGGGTCGTCCCCTGTCGGCGCATATACATGGATTTGGCTGCTCGGCTCTGCCGCTAAAGCAACGCCCTGCCCGCCCATTGTCCCCATCGCCGGGACTGCCATTGCGGCGCATAAGGCAAAGGCCAATGCCTTTGCTTTCCAGGTTCTCGTATTCACGGTCATTCCTCCTTTGGGTTTGTGGATTGGCGCCCCGCAGCCGCCCATGCATCTTCACGGAACATTTGGGGTCGCCTGTCTTACAGTCATATTATAATTGCCCATTGCAGGAAAATAAACCACATTTCTTAGGTATCGGACACATTTCTTAGGTTCCGCCTCACTAATTTTCATTTTCCCCGCAGCCGCCTCTGGGATTCCCATAGGTCTTCCGATATTCTTTGGGGCTCATGCCCACCATCTGCCGGAATGATTTTGCAAAATGGCTTTGGGTGCAGAACCCCAGGTAGAAGGCAATGTCCTGAATCCGGTAATCGGAGTATTTCAAAAGGTTCTCGCCCCTCTTTATCTTCTCCCTGCGGATATACTGCGAAATGGTCATCTCCTCCTGCGCATGGAAGAGGTGGGAGAGGTAATCTGGGTTCACCTCCAGTGACCGGGCAATCTGAGCCACTTGAATCGAATCATGCAGGTGGGTAAAGATGTAATCCTTCACCCGGGCAACCAAAGGGTTTTTCGCAGAAGCCTTCTCCCTCTGCCCTGCCTTTTTGGCCGCTTCCCGAGCCGCAGCCACAAGCCTGACGTAGAGATACTGCGCCTCCTTCTTAAAGGCTGAGACCTCCGGGATATTGTCAATCTCCTCTAACTGCTGAATCAGGCTGTCGGCCACTGTAAAAGCCTCTTCCACGCTCAGGCCGCCCCGGATGGCCGCCCGGGAGGCCATGGTGATGTTCCCAATGACCAGGTTCTTGTGGGAGCGCAGGGGATTCTTCGCCAGAACCCCAAAATCCCCCTCAAATGTCTCGGAAATGCTCTTGGCCAGCGTCTCCTCGTCCCCCTGCTCTATGCTGTACAATTCCCGCAGCTCCTGCTCATAAGGGTTATGGATTCCCCCATTCTCCTGGCGCTGGAAAATCTCTTCCATGACCCGCTTTTGTATTTGCTTTGACGATGCATGGGGCTTCCTGTCCATCCTCTCCCCTCCCCTGAAGTATTTGCCATTCCCTTTGCCATTTTTCAGGCAAACAGATTCCCAAGCCCATGCCTCCTTATCTTACAGGCCTGGCAATCAGCACGATATTGCCGTCTGGGTAATAATAGCGCAGCGGCTTTTCCAGTCGATAGCCATCCCCATAATACATGGACACATGGTAGATATTTTTATACCTGCCATTCCGATTGGCCGGGTCGCCATAGAAAATCAAATCCCCCGGCAGGAGTTGGGAGGCGTCCACGCCCTTGAAGGAGACCGCCTTTCCGGTTCGCTCCAGGTAATAGGCCATGGAAGCCGCCGTGGGCGCATAGGAGTAGGTGCCGCCCAAAAGCCCCGCATCCCTTCCATATGCCCGGAACACCAAGGAGCTGCAGTCGTAAAATCCCGTTTCCATGCGCCTGGCCTGGCTATAGGAAGAGCTGTACATAATCTGATGCCCGCTCTTGCATGCCGACAGAGCCCGCTGGGGGGCGACGCTGACCTTATAGGTCAGGGAAATGCCGTCTGCCTTAACCACAATGTCCGCATTTCCATTGGATTTGGCTTTCACCTGCCCGGATTTGCTAACCGTGGCCACTGCCTTGTTTTTGGATTGGTATGTCACGTTCTTCTTGGAGGATGCGCCCTTTACGGAAATTTGCGCAGTCCCCCCAATCGCCAAGGCTTTATAGGAAGACTTCAGCGTAGGGTTTGTGACCGTCAGCTTGTGCTTGATGGTCTTGCCGTCCACGGACAGGGTGATGGTGGCCTTTCCTGTGGCAAAGTTAGACGCCACCGTGCCGTCCTGGCGGATGGAGGCCAGAGAGGCTTTGTTGATTTTCCACTTCACCTTACTGAAAGTATTGGTGCCTGTAAGCTTCAGCTTTTTGGACTTCCCAACCGTCAGGACTGTGCTGGAAGCCTTGAGCTTTGGGTTGGAGATTTTAACGGTCGTCTGGTATTTCTCAGAGCTGCCGTCCGAATAGGTTACCGTGGCGGTAATCTTCGCTGCGCCAACCGTTTTCCCGGCCACTAAGCCGTTCTGGTCAATCCCAGCCACCTTGGGGTTGGAGGAATCCCAGGATGTGCCAACGATAGAAAGGCCGCTTTTTCCCACGTTTTTCAGCTTCATCTGTTTCTTGGCATTGACAGCTAAGGCTATCTGCTGCTGGGAAATCCCGCTGTCTACGACTTTTACGGTGCACTTGGCCGTCCCGGACACTCTCTGGCCGTCCACATAAGCGCTGTAAACGGCTTGGACTGTTGCCGTCCCCGCTTTTTCCCCGGTAATTTCACAGGCATTTCCGGTATAGGAAATGGTTGCAAATTGCCAGGAATCGTCCACAAGCTGGAAATAAGCAGACTCCGTTTCGGAAAGGTTCAAAAGCTGTAAGGGAGCCGCCTGGCCTTTCATGACAGTGATGGAAGTGCGGTTCAGCTTGTGCTTATCCTGCAATACCTGCACCTTGCAGGTGGCTTTTTTGCCTGGAAGCGTAGCCGTCAGAGTGGCCGTCCCGGCCTTCTTGCCTACAATCTCTCCATCCTGGCTGACGCTGGCCACCTTGGGATTGGAAGATTTCCACTTCAATTGGCCAGCCGGCTTAGCTGTGACTTCCGGGCGGCAGACGCCTCCCTCGTATACAATGGCCTTGGCCGCCTTCATCTTCAAATATGGCTCTTTTACAGTGACCTTGCATTTCTTCGATACGCCATTGCAGGAAGCGGTGATGGTTGCCGTCCCTTTTTTCAAAGGCGTGACCTTGCCATTGGCGTCTACCTTTGCCACTTTGGAGTTGGAGGACTTCCATTTCACTGCGCCCTGCGGCTTGGCCGTGGCTTCTAATTCCAAGGGGCACTTTATGTAAGCCGTCGTTGTGGATTTCAATTTTAAGGAAGGCTTCTTCACCGTGACTTTGCATAAAGCCGAAGCGCCGCTCTCCGTGATGGCCGTGACCGTAACCGTCCCTGCCTTTTTGGGGCTCACCTCCCCCTCATCGCTGACAGAGGCAATCTCTGGATTGGAGGAAAACCAGCTGATTGGCTCCTTTGCCCCAAGAGAGGCCGTTATCTTCCCTTTCTGGCCAATATAAACCGACAGGGAGCTGCAATCCAGGGAAATGCTGTTTTCCACTGTGACTTCACAGGAGGCCGTGCCGATATAGAGCCCTTCTTCCGCAAAAGCCGTTGCGGTTACTGTAATGACAGCCGTTCCGATGCCTTTGGCCGTAACCGTCCCATCTTCCGATACCGAAGCCACCTCTTCCTGGCTGGAAGCCCAGGAAAATTCCGACGGAAGCTCTGCCTCGGCTTCCAGCTGCAGCGTATCGCCTACAGGCAGGGCGCAGGCATCCTGGCTTAAGAATACCCATTGCTCTTCCTCTGCGCCCAGCCTGCCTTGAGGGTCGGATGCGCCGTCTCCCTCTTCTGGGACTAAATCTGCTATGTTTGCCTGTGGGTGGGATTCCGCAGCATTAGAGGCATTCCCTCCGGATGCGCTGCCTACATTCGCTCCAGATGCATTGCCTGCATTCGCTCCAGATACATTACCCGCATTTGCTTCAGATGCACTGCCTGCATTCACTCCAGATGCACTGCCCGCATTCGCTTCAGATGCATTGCCCGCATTCGCTCCAGATGCACTGCCTTCTTGGGACACCTCCTCCTGCACACTGCTGACGGATGGAACGGCTGATTGGGAAACAATCGGAGACTCCCAGAGAAGCAAGCAGCTTAACGCTGCCGCAAGAATTTTTTTATACTTCATTTGTATTGTACCTCCTACTCTATAATGAAACACTTTGTACGCCAAATCTATTATACAACAAAAAGAAGGAACTCTGCAAACGATTTGCACATATTTATGTAAACAACATCACTTTTCACTCAGACTTGTATTTCCCTGCCAGATATGCTATATTCAGAAAAAATGGGAGGATATGCCACTATGAAAGAAAAACGGATACTTCTTATTGGCACCGGGGGCACCATCGCTTCGGAAATGGGGGAATGCGGGCTAAAGCCGGAACTGACCAGCGCACAGCTTCTGCGCTACATTCCGGACATTTCCGATATCTGCGCCGTAGAATGCCTCCAGCTTTTCAGCTTAGACAGCACGAATATCCAGCCTGTTCACTGGATCCGCATCGCATCCGCCATCCGGGAGCATTACCGGGAATACGATGGCTTCGTAGTCAGCCATGGCACGGATACCATGGCCTATACGGCCGCTGCCTTAAGCTACCTCATCCAGGGCGTCCCCAAGCCTATCGTGCTCACCGGCGCACAAAAGCCCATCGGCTTTGAGACCACCGACAGCAAGCAAAATTTGCGGGACGCTTTCACCGTCGCCACCTCGGACATGCCTGGAGTCATGCTGACCTTCAATGGCAAGATTATTATGGGAACCAGAGCCAGGAAAACCCGCAGCAAGAGCTTTGAGGCCTTCTCCAGCATCAACTACCCCCTGCTGGGGATGGTCCAGGATGGGCGCATCATCCGCTACATCCGCCCGGAAAGCCGCGCCGTCCCTCAATTTTACGATACCCTAGAGCCCAGGGTAGCCCTCCTAAAGCTGGTTCCCGGCCTCCAGTGCGGCGTTGCCCAATACCTCCTGGAACAAAACAGCGCGCTGATTATTGAAAGCTTCGGCGTAGGCGGGCTGCCTGCTTACGAAGCCGGAGACTATTACGAGACAGTGAAAAAAGGGTTAGAGGCAGGCAAGACCGTCGTAATGACCACCCAGGTGGAAAACGAGGGCAGCGACTTGGCCGTGTACCATGTGGGCAACAGCATCAAGCAAAGCCTGCCTATTTTAGAGGCCTATGATATGACGACAGAAGCGGCAACCGCTAAATTGATGTGGATTTTAGGCCAGACCACCGACCATGCCTGGGTAAAGGAGCTTTTCTATACCCCCATCGCATGCGACATACTGATGGGCGAATAGACAGGCTTCCCAAACAAAGGCATAGCGGTGTGGCTACGGCGAGGCTTGGGAAGCAGCGCTATTAGGAAAATAGTAATCCATCACATGCTGGAATTCTTCCCCCAAGGGTGCCACAATCTCCCTGCCGTCTGGGAACTCCATCCGATAGGCATGCAGCAGCTGGGTACGGATGCGAAACTTTTGGGACAGCCATCGGTTCAGCCTTGCATCCCCATATTTCCCATCCCCTAAAACCGGATGACCCAAAGATGCCAGATGGGCGCGGATTTGGTGCGTGCGCCCTGTAATCAGGCGCACCTCCAGCAGCGTGCATTTCCCAATCCCACCGTCATTCCCGCTTGCTTTCGCTTCCAGTGGGAAACACCTCAGGGGCGTATACCCTGTCTCGATATACTTGCTGCCCGGCGTTTCCTGCGGGAAGACATGCGCTATCCTGCCCTCCCCATCCCGGCAAAGCCATCCCTTGACAGTCTGGGGGCAGCGAATTTCGCCCTTTACCAAGCAGCGGTAATATTTCCCAATGGATCGGCCTTTCAGATACCCCGCCATTTCCTGCAGACCTTTTAATGTCTTTCCGGCAATCAATAAGCCGGAGGTGTTGCGGTCCAGGCGGTTGCAGACAGAAGGGCGGAAGGTGGCAAGCTGCCCCTCTTCCAGCTTTTGTTCCTTTAAAAGATAGCCAAT
>CAOKUK010000100.1 GCA_948472595.1 uncultured Eubacterium sp. | reverse complement strand
CCGTATCCTTAATGGAAAATTCGTACTTGGCATAGCCCTTGGGCGCCCCGGGCATCTCCGTAATCCGCATGCTGACAATGCCCCCTGCCCCGGTATATTTGACAGAGTTGCTAAGCAAGTTTAGAAGCACCTGGTTCAGGCGCAGCTTGTCGCAGTAAATCTCCTCGTCCAAGACATCCACCGTGTCAATATAAAGCTCCATCTGCTTTGCCCGGACGTCTGCCTGCAGGATATTGCGCAGCCCATGCAGGATGTCCGGCAGGCTGCACGGCTTTTCGTCCAGGTGTATTTTCCCGCTTTCAATGCGGCTCATGTCCAAGACGTCATTGATGAGGCTCAGCAAATGGTTCCCAGAGGACATGATCTTCTCTAAGTATTCCTTCACCCGCTCCTTGTGGTCAATATGGGTAATCGCCAATGCCGTAAATCCCACAATGGCGTTCATTGGGGTTCGGATATCGTGGGACATATTGGAAAGGAATACGCTCTTGGCCTTGCTGGCCCTGTTCGCCTGCATCAGCGCATCCTCCAGCGCATTCTTCTTCTCCATCTCGTCCCGGATTTCCGCATCCACGCTGCGGTACCCCAGGACAATGCCATGGCCTTTCCTCCATTCTCCGGCCCGCACAGCCTTCATTTGGTAATACTTCATTTCCCCTCCCAGGCATATGCGGTAATTCATATAATACATGACCTTCTCTCCCAGCTCCTTGCGCAGGTTCTCCCTGGAGAACGCCTGCAGCAGCATCTTTCGGTCATCCTCATAGACGGCCTCCTGTACGTACTGCCCAAAACTCACGTCAAAAGAAGTCCCCTTATCGGAGCCAGAGCCGAACATATACCCTTCCTTGGAATCCTCCCGAAGGGGCATGCCAACCCCCGTGTCCAAATCAAAATAGCACACCAAGTTATAGTCAATGCTCAGCGCATGGAACAGCTCCATCTGCCGCTTCTCATTTTCCTCCCGCTCCTTTTTCTCCCGCATCCTCTGAGCCGTGCTGTCGATAAAGAACCGCTGGTAGAACAGCCTCCCATTCTCCTTCATCAGCTTAAAAGTCCCCACCACATGGCGCACCTCTCCTGTCTTATGCCGTATGCGGTACTCCACGCTGACGCCGTCGCCCTCCTTTTTCAGCATGCGCATGCTCTCCTTAAGCTTCGGCCTATCCTCTTCCAGCACGGAGGAAGCCACCAAAAAGAAGCCGCTCTCCAGCAATTCCTCCTGGGAGTCATAGCCCAGAATCTCAAGGGCAGCCCTGTTGACACTGAGAATCTGCCTCCCATCTATGGAATGGCAGATGACGCCGCAATCAATGGAGGCAAAAATCGCCTCCAAGGTACGGTTCTTCTCCACAATCTCCCTCTCATAGGCGCGTTCCTTCGTAATGTCAATGGCCACGCCCACCGTCCCCATCACGCTCCCATCCAGGTCGTACAGGGGGGATTTGTATGTGGTCAGCAGCCGCTGCCCTTCTCCTGTCTGGATGGTCTCCTCAGAAATGCAAGTCTGCCGCTTGGACATTACCTCATTCTCTGACTCTATGCAGGCCGGGTCGTCATGCTCCACATCCCAGATATAGGCATGCCCCTGACCCTCCACCTGCTGCTTCGTCTTGTTGACCGTCCTGCAGAAGCTGTCATTCACCTTCTTATGTATCCCATTCTTGTCCTTATACCAAATAAGGCTTGGGATATTATTAATCGTGGCTTCAAAAAACTGGCTGGTCTGCCAGAAGTCTTTGGCCACTTTTTTGCCCTGCTGCCACCGCAGGAACCGGAACCGCACCTCATCCTCTTCCATAGGCATCACCCAAACATCCTTTGCCTCCGGCAAGGCATCTGAAAGGAGGGGCAACTGCTCCCTTTCCGCCAGCAGAATCAGTTCCGCCTCTGCGCACTTATGATCCAGGATTACCTGCAATGCATCCTTCACGTCCATCCCCTGCAAATCTGCAAGAACCACATCCGCCTGGGCAGCCAACCCCCCTTCCGGCTCGCTGCTTTCTAAAAATCGATGTGTAAAATGCTCCAATGGGGGCATTCTTTTTATAATCTCCAATACCTTGCGCTGTCGACCTATATAATAGAAATTAATATGGCAACGGTACATGTCTCTGTCCTCCCAATGCTTTTCCGAATTATCCCTATCATAACTATTCTAACAAGCACATGGAACAATGTCAACAAATATTCTCCGGCGGTTAAATATCAATGCATCCTGCCTGATTAGATTTCCATCTGCATAGCAAATCCATTTTCGGAAACACTAAGCTTGCATATAGAATAGAAAAGAGGTGCTTGCCCATGATAAAGGTCACGCTTGGCGCCCTCCTGGATGAGAAGGGCATTTCACAGAACCAGCTGGCTAAGGATACCGGGATTTCCGTGTCCACCCTCCGGAACCTGGCTCACAACCGCACCACGCGGGTCAGCTTTGATATCTTAGAAAAGGTGTGCCAGCGCCTGGATTGCGGCATAGATGATATCTTGGCGATGGAATGACGGAAAAATCTTTCGTCCCGCAAAAAACCTGCAGGCAGAAAAACAGCCCCCGCACATTCCTGCGAAGGCTGTTTTTCTATGTCTATATCTCCCTGTAACGCCTCTCGTATACCCGTTTCCCGCTCGCCTGAAAGCCAAAGCCGTACACCAGCGTATACATCACGGCCGCCATGACGCAGCCCGTAAGGACGTCGAACACAGAATGCTGCTTCAAAAACATCGTGGCTGCAATAATAGACGCCATCAGCGCAAAAGATCCCCGGCGCACCCATTTCTTCTCCTTCAGCCGCTCGCTCTGCATGATGGAAATATGCACGCCGATGGAGTTATAGACATGGATGCTTGGAAACAGGTTCGTGGGCGTATCCACCAAATACAGCGCCTTCACCATATCGATGAAGATATTGTCCCGCTCAAAAACTCGGGGACGCAGGCAATGGCCGTTGGGGTACACCGTCGACGCAACCAAAAAAACCGTCATCCCCACAAACAGGAATATGCAGAGCTTATAGTAGTCCTGCACATCCTTGAAAAAGAAATATGCGACAGCCGCCGCCACATACCCGAACCATAGCAGGTATGGGATGATAAACACCTCTATAAACGGGATGTAATCATCCACCGCCATATGAACCACATGGAAACGCCTGGTAACAGTCTGCTCTAGATAGGCAAACCACGCCAGGTAAATCAGCAGGTATGACAAAATCCATCCATGCCTGTAACGGCAGAGCACATCCCTTAACTTCTCTTTCATGAAAATCACCTTTCTTAATCGCTTATCAAATTGGCTCATTAATTATTTTACGCACAACCTCCCTGGATTATAGCATAGAACATTTTGGGAAACAATCCATTTCCCTGAATTAAGAAACAATTAAGAATTGGCTTCTTTCCTGAATAAGGCAAAAAAATAGGCTTCCACAACAACCGTTATGAAAACCATCCATTTGCTATGCAAGACTAAATCCTGCCGCATCCCCTTTATGGAAAGAGCAGATAATGGGAGTCGAACCCACCCCCTCAGCTTGGGAAGCTGATGTACTACCGATATACTATATCTGCTTATCTATGGCTCTGTGCTATTGCCGCAACAGCACCGCCGAACAATATGTACTATACTACAAACCATTTTATTTGTCAATAGCTTTTTTTAATTTTTATTCATATTCCCATTTTTTTTTCATATAGTGAAGAAAAGATAAGTTCAGGAGGCGCCCTATGAGTTCAAAAACAAAAATTGTGGTTCTGCATTTAAAAGAGCTAATCTATACGGCAATCTTTGCCGTGCTAGGGATTTTGCTCATCCTGCTGCTGGTTTTTATGTTCTTGCCGGATAAGGAAGAAAAAAATGGGACAGCCACAGAGGAGACCATGCGCTATACGGCAGGGGTATACACATCTTCCATACAGCTAAACGACAATGCCATTGATGTGGAAGTCGTGGTGGACAGCAGCCACATCAATTCCATTTCCCTCAAGAACCTGGATGAGGCCACTGCCGCCATGTACCCCCTGATGCAGCCTGCATTGGATAACCTCAGCCAGCAGATTTACAAAAAGCAGTCCCTTCAGAATATCTCTTATGGGGATGATAACCAATATACCTCTACGGTGCTCCTTAAGGCAATCCAAGCCGCATTGGATAAGGCTGCATACCAGGCTCCCGATGAAAAGTAGCTGCATCCTGTCCAATCTGGCACGCAGGCCTTCCGCTGCCCAGCTTTTGGGATTCATGCCACCACAATAACCCCGCCGTCACTGGCATACATACTGCTAATCCCAGCAGTCTCTACCACAAATATTTTCTTAAAGTCCGCCAGTTTCTTGGCTTTCTCCACTACCTCTGCCGCCCTCTGGGGGCAGTTGCAGTGGGCGATGGCCAGGATTTTCTCCTTGGGGTTCTTCGTCTTCGCCACAAGATCCGCCACCATCTTGTCCACAGCCCTTGCAATCCCCCTGGCCTGGCCAATCTGGCAAATTGCGCCTTCTCGGGTCCCGGCCATGACAGGCTTGATGTTCAGTGTATTGGCCACGAAAGCCTTCAGGTTGCTCAGCCTGCCATTCTTCCGAAGCGTCTCCAAAGTCTCCAGCACAAAAGAGGTGTTCATCTCCTGCTGGAATTCCTCCACCTTTGCCACCACTTCCTCAAAGCAGAGCCCTGCCTCCTCATATTCCTGCACCTTCATGGCAAGCACCGTCTCCCCCACAGAGGCTGATTTGGAGTCAAAGACATGGATGCGCTTGCCTTTCCCACCCTCTTCTTGGTAAAGCTTCTTCCCCAACTCTGCGCTGTTATAAGATCCGCTCAGCTGGGAGGAAAGGGTCACGACGTAAATCCGCTGCGCCTCGCCGCCAAAGGCTTCCATATAACGCTCCGGCGAGGGGCATGTGGATTTCGGGCAGTTCGGGCTTTCCCGCACCCTCCTCAAAAATTCCGCCTGGTCAAAGCCTGCGTCATCCACGATATGGTAATCATCCACAAAGATTTCCAAAGGAACCGATTCAAAATGCCCATCCTTTTTCAATTCTTCCGGCAAATCCCCACAGCTGTCCACTACAATTTTATAGCCCATGTTTCCCTCCATTCTGCGCACGTTCCGGCGTTTGCCCTGCGCAATGCACATACACGCCAAAAGGCGCTCTTATAGTATTTCTTATATCCACTTCAAATATGAAACATCCAAGATGTATTATTCATTATGATTCAACGTGGTTTTCAATACTACTTAATCCTATCATAAATGTCAGGAATTGAAAAGGCTTTTGGGCACATTTTTCAAAATAAAAAGCTAATCTCCAGCCATGCCTCATCGTTCATATAATTGATTTGCCGTATCTCCCCACAGTAGTCGGCGATATGCCCATCCGTAATAAAATACTGGAATGCCTGGTCTTTCAGGCCTTTCTCGGAAAACCGCAAGGTAACCGCCTGGCCATTGGCCCATGCTTCTGCCAGCAGCCCCCCAATCCAATCCGAATCCCACTCTGTCAAGTATTTCCCCTCCCGCCGGAAATAATTGCCTTCCAGGGATGCGCATTCTGGAAGCTTCAGCTCCACATCCGGGGTATGCTCCCGAAGCATCTCCTCTGTCGTCATGGCCATGTAATTGTAGTCTATGAAAGGAGTCCCTTCCCCCTCCCCATTGTTGTATTCCGTGTTCCCCCAAGTGGAATCCATGTAATAATACTCCCCATCCATGCTGATTAAATTCCAGGCATGGGACTCTCCCCGGGCGCTGCCAGAAATAATCGCACCCTCCACCCCCAGCTGTCCCAGAAGGTACTGCACGGCGCAAGCGTAGCCTTGGCACACGGTTTTCCGGGTGAGGAACACGCTGATGATATTCTGGCTGTTTGCAGCCCCTGGCACATATTCTGTGTTTTGAGCCAGAAGCTCATACACGTACTTTACTTTATCATAATCTGCGTCCAGGATGGAAATCCCCCCAAGCCACTCCTCCACCACGCTGTCAATCTGCGCTTGGGTGCTATTGCGCTCCTCCTTGGACATGGTGTATTTGGGGGAAAATTCCAGGCTCACCAACTCCTCCCCCCTCGTGTACCTGGTATACACATAGCCCTCTACCCAGAACAGCCCGCCATAGTCCTCTCCGATGGCCGTATAGGCCCGCTGCATCACTTCCAAATCCAAAGTGGAAAGTCTGATTTTCTCCTCATGCTCCAGAATGGCGGAGAGCATTTCATCATATGCCAATTGCTCCTGCTCTCCCAACTGCCCATAAGCATACTTCCCCACGGAAATCCGGCTCCTATTCGGCTGTTCCAACGGCTGGGTATCCGCCTGCGGCTCTTTGGCCTGCTGCTTCTTCTGCTCTGTGCCCACAATCTCCGATTCCATTTCCGTCTCCAGATACTCCCGGATGTCCTCTGGCGTGCAAGACTGCGCCAAGACCCCGCTTACCAGCAGGGCAATGAGCAGCAACCCCCATCTGTCCTTATTTGGCTTCATAATCCATTCCCTTCCGCCTCGCCTCATGCCTGAAAATACGCCGCCGTAAATTTTGCCAATGCCTCCATGTCTGACTCCGCCATGGTCTCCACAGCAGAATGCATTGCAAGGATTGGCGCCCCTATGTCCGCCGTCCGCACGGGAAGGAATTGGGACAGGATAGCGCCCAACGTCCCGCCGCCCCGCAAGTCGGATCGGTTGGCAAATTTCTGGTAGGGAACCCCCGCCTGATGGCAAACCTGCTCCATGGCCGCCACCGCCTCGCAATCTGTGGCATAAGTCTGGGCGCTGGCCTCCTTGATGCAGATTCCCCTCCCCAGCACAGGCCGATTCGTCAAATCCATCTTCCCTTTGTGGTTGGGATGCAGGCCATGGGCCACATCCAAAGACAGCAAAAATGCATCGTACAGGCTATCCCGCATCTGAGCCGGGGTCTTTCCCAGGCCGCCATAGATTTTCTCCAAAAGGTGCAGCGTCAGCATGGACCCCGCCCCCTGCTTCGTGCGGCTCCCAATCTCCTCATGGTCAAATAGGGCTACCATGTTCACCCCTTCCTCCCTCCTGCCCTTAATCAGCCCCTCCAGCAAGGCCTGCACAGAAGTAAGGTTGTCAAGCCTGGGCGACAAGATCATCTCCTCCCTAAGCCCCAAGCGCTTGGGCGCTTCCTGGCAGTAGACCCACAGCTCAAAATCCAGAATCTCTCCCACCTCCACCTGCAGCTCCTCTGCCAGAAAACCCATTAGGCAGTTCCCCTGATTCATCTCCTCCTCCAACAAGCCAAGAATCGGCAGCATATCCATCTGTTTATTTAATTCCTTCCCCTTATTGATTTCAGAATCCAAATGGATAGCCAGATTCGGGATGACCATAAGGAGCCTGTCTATGGACAGGCAGCGCATCCTTGGATGCATGGCATCCTCGCCCTTCAAAGCCACCCGGCCGGAAATCCCCAAGGGGCGATCCAGCCAGGTATTTAAAATCGCCCCTCCATACACTTCCACATTCACCTGGGCGTAGCCAGCCCTGGCCATATCCGGATTGGGCTTCACCCGAAGGCATGGAAAATCCGTATGCGCGGCGCCCATGCGCAAGGTACACCTAGGCGCCGCCCACTCCCCGATGGTAAAGGCAAACATCGTGGTGCCATGATGCCTCACATAGTACCTGCCGCGCTCTGTAAGCCCCCAGTCCTGATTGAACTGAAGCTCCAAAAAACCCTCCCTTTCCAGCAGGGCTGCGCCCTCCTGAACCACCATGGCCGCACTGGTTCCTTTTTCCAGCAGGTGGAATAAATTTTCTACCGTCCGTCCCATAAACACCTCCTAAAAATCATACGAAAACGCACCTTAACCTACTATACTACAAAACCGAAGATTTTACCAGAAAATTTCATTTTCCATTTTCTCCCTGACAATCTTGTTGCATGATACATCTTATGCTATACTGTCCCTTGTAAGCCTAAAATCATTCCAAGGAGGACACTATGGTTGCTTTCTCTATCCTGAACATCAAAGAATTCATGCATCTGCTGCTGCGCACGGATGCCTTCGATTCCTTCCTCTTGACGGAAGGCTCCATCACCACATACATGACCTGGCTGCTGGACGGGCATCCCCATGCCGACTTTTTCAGCCCGGAGGACGCCGGCTATGCTTTAGCGTCCCAGGAAGCTTATGTGCCCTTTGCCCTGGCGCGCCCGGCATGCTTTGACCTGATTAAGGGAAAGCGCGCGCCATCTTCCTTTAAATTTGTGTTCATGCTGTCTTCCGAAAACCAGCGGCGCACCATCGCCTCCCTAAAGAGCAGCTTTGCGCCCGAAGACGTTACGGGGATGTACCTGAACCTAAAATACCACGGCCAGCAGCTCCTATGCACCACCGGCGTCTCCTGCCGCATATTCTCCATGGACAAATCCTTAGAGCAAGGCTGGGACAATATGGTCCTGCGTTTCTTCAAAAAACACCAAATTGCCTATGAGTTGCTTGCTTGAAATATTTTCCTAAAAAATAAATGAATTTTTCCTTTACTTTTTCTGCAAGATGTGATATTGTAGACATACGTTGCTAATATAAAAGATTATTTTTTGGAGGTACTGA
>CAOKUK010000099.1 GCA_948472595.1 uncultured Eubacterium sp. | reverse complement strand
CATTTTGAAAGCCCTGACCCGCTTGGAGCAATTGATGGAGACGCTGGGCTATTACGGCGTGGGGAAATACGTGTCCATGGAGCTTGGCATGCTGAGCAGCTACCAGTATTATACGGGCATTATCTTTTCCGGCTATACCTTTGGGAGCGGGGAGCCTATCGTAAAGGGCGGGCGCTACGACCAGCTCCTTACTTATTTCGGGAAGGACGCCCCCTCCATCGGGTTTGCGGTGGTGGCTGACCAGCTGATGGCTGCCTTATCCCGCCAGAAAATCAAAATTTCGGTAAAGGACAATGGGACGTTAGTTGTATATAAGGAGGCAAGGAAGGCTGAGGCCATACAAAAGGCTTCCTCCTTGCGGCGCGAGGGTGTCTGGACTTCCCTTGTGCGGTGGGAAGATTCGAAGACACAAGAAGACTACCAGGCTTATGCCAAGCGGATGCGTATGCCTGACGTCCTGTTTATGGAAGAAGCATAAGGGCGCGGAGCCTAGGAGGGAACCATGAGATATTTGACATTTGCGCTTGGCAAGGGCCGCCTTGCCCAAAAGACGCTGGAGGCTTTTGAGAAAATAGGAATCACCTGCCAGGAAATGAAGGACAAGGACACCCGGAAGCTGATTTTCGTCAATGAGGAGCAAAAGCTCCGGTTTTTCCTGGCCAAAGGCCCGGACGTGCCCACTTATGTGGAATACGGCGCCGCTGACATTGGCGTGGTGGGCAAGGACACGATTTTAGAGGAAGGCCGCAACATCTATGAGGTGCTGGACCTTGGCTTTGGGAAATGCCGCATGTGCGTCTGCGGCCCCAAAGAGGCCCGCGAGCTGCTGCAGCATCAGGAGCTTATACGCGTCGCCACCAAGTACCCGCGGATTGCCAAGGATTACTTTTACAACAAGAAACGCCAGACAGTGGAAATCATCAAGCTGAACGGCTCCATTGAGCTTGCGCCCATCGTGGGCCTCTCGGAAGTGATTGTGGACATCGTGGAGACAGGCTCCACCCTGCGGGAAAATGGCCTGGGGGTTTTAGAGGAAATCTGCCCCTTGTCCGCCAGGATGGTGGTGAACCAGGTCAGCATGAAGATGGAGAATGAACGGATCGCCAAGTTAATCTATGACTTGAAGGGCATACTTTAAATACTTAAAGGATGGGGGTTTTATGAGGATATTAAAGTTGACAGAGGAATCCAGGAAAGGGCTTTTAGAGGAACTGCTCAAACGGAGCCCCAACAATTACACACAGTATGAGGAGCAGGTAAAGGGCATCATCGAGCAGGTGCGCAGCCGCAGGGATGAGGCGCTTTTTTCGTATACCAGGCAGTTTGACGGCGCAGACGTCAATGCCGGCAATATTCGGGTGTCCCGTGAGGAGATTGAGGAGGCATACAGGCAGACAGATGAGAAGCTCTTAGCCGTCATGGAAAAGTCCTTGAAGAACATCCGCTCTTACCATGAGAAGCAGCGGCAGTACAGCTGGTTTGACAGCAAGCCTAACGGCGTCTTGCTGGGTCAGAAGGTAAGCCCTCTTGCCTGCGTGGGGGTCTATGTGCCAGGCGGGAAGGCGGCATACCCTTCATCCGTCCTAATGAACGTAGTTCCGGCTAAGGTGGCCGGGGTAGGGAAAATCATGATGGCGACCCCCTGTAACAGGGAAGGGAAGGTAAATCCCGCCACCCTGGCCGCCGCTGACCTGGCCGGCGTGGATGAAATCTATAAGGCGGGCGGGGCGCAGGCCATCGCAGCCATGGCCTTTGGCACGGAAAGCGTCCCGAAGGTGGACAAAATCGTGGGCCCTGGGAATATTTATGTGGCTCTTGCTAAGAAAGCCGTATTTGGACATGTGAGCATCGACTCCATTGCGGGTCCCAGCGAAATCCTTGTGCTGGCAGACGAGACGGCCAACCCCAGGTATGTAGCGGCGGACCTTCTGTCCCAGGCAGAGCATGACGAGCTGGCAAGCGCCATTTTGATTACCACCAGTGAAGGCTTGGCCAAGCAGGTATCTGCAGAAGTGGATGCGTTTGTGGCTGGGCTTTCGCGGAAAGAGATTATTGAAAAATCATTGGAAAACTATGGGTATATCCTGGTGGCGGAGGACATGGACGCAGCCATTGCGGCGGCAGATGAGATTGCCTCTGAGCACTTGGAAATCTTGACGGCCGACCCATTTGGGGTGATGATGCGGGTAAAGAATGCAGGGGCCATGTTCCTGGGAGAATATGCCAGCGAGCCATTGGGAGATTATTTTGCAGGGCCGAACCATGTCCTGCCCACCAACGGCACGGCGAAGTTCTTCTCGCCTTTAGGCGTGGACGACTTCATCAAGAAATCCAGCATCATTTCCTACTCAAAGGAGGCATTGGAGCCTGTTTACCAGGACATTGTGCAATTTGCCAATTCCGAGCAGCTCACAGCCCATGCCAACTCCATCCGGGTGAGGTTTGAGGAATAAAATCAGATAGAAAAGAGGTGGCGCAATGCCAATGGAACGGATTGCCCGGCAGCACCGGAAGACGAAAGAGACGGATATCCAGCTTGCCCTGAACCTGGACGGGAGGGGAGAGTCCCGCTTAGACACAGGGATTGGCTTCTTTGACCATATGCTGGAAGGTTTTACGCGGCACGGCTTTTTTGACCTGGAAGTCCAGGTGAAGGGGGATTTGGAGGTGGACACCCACCACACCATTGAGGATACGGGGATTGTGCTGGGGAATGCCATACGCTCTGCCATCCAGGACAAGCGCGGCATGAAACGGTATGGGAGCAGCATCCTGCCCATGGATGAGACATTGGCGCTTTGCGCCATTGACTTGAGCGGCAGGCCTTATTTCTCATTGGAAGGGGAATTTACCACGGATCGGATTGGGGATATGGATACGGAGATGGTTCGGGAGTTTTTCTACGCCATATCTTACAGCGCAGGGATGAACCTGCACATGAAACTGTTATCTGGGACCAATAACCACCATATGGCGGAAGGGCTGTTCAAGGCCTTTGGCAGGGCCTTGGACGAGGCCACGCAGAGGGACCCCAGGATTATAGACATTATGTCGACGAAAGGAAGCTTATAGGTGATTTTATGGAACATAAGAACCTGATCGCCACGATATACCTGAAAGATGGCATGGCTGTGAAAGGGAAAGAGGACTTGGAAAGCGCTGGCGGATGGAAGGAGCTGGCCAAATTATACAACGACAGCGGCGTGGACAAGCTCTATGTCTTTGATTTGTCTGTCACGGACAGGGAGCATGAAGTCAACCTGCACACAATAAAGGAGCTGTGCCGGATGGTGGAGATTCCCATTTATGGGGCTGGGAACATCCAGAGGCTGGAGGACATCAAGAAGATGCTTTATGCAGGATGCAAGGGCGCGATTTTAGACGGCGCCCGGCATGAGACAATCTCCCTTGCCGGGGAGGGGATGCAGCGGTTTGGGCGGGAGAAGCTCCTGATTTCCATGGAGAACGTGGACCTCCTGTTCAAGCACAAGAAAGAGGCGGAAGAGTACGTGCACAAATTGGTGGTACTGAACCCGCTGATTATTGATGCGCTTGAGAATATCACGGACTTGCCTTACAGCGTCATTATCCAAGGCTATGACAAAGAACGCTGGGTGGAGATCCTGAAAAAGGACTGCGTGACCGGGATTGGAGGGGAATACATCAGCCGCAGCGACACGGACGTGACTGAGGTGAAGAGGAGCCTTGCCGCAGAGGGGATAGAGACGAAGAAATTTGTTTCCGCCATGGAATGGTCCCAGTTCCAGCCCAACAGCGATGGCCTGGTTCCCGTCATTGTCCAGGATTACCAGACTGGGGAAGTGCTGATGATGGCATACATGAACCAGGAGGCGTTCCAGACAACCCTGTCCTTGGGAAAAATGACCTACTACAGCCGCAGCCGGAAGCAGCTTTGGACAAAGGGGGAGACTTCCGGCCATTACCAGTATGTGAAGTCCATGGCCATTGACTGTGACCAGGATACCATCTTGGCTCAGGTATCCCAGATTGGAGCAGCCTGCCATACAGGGAATCCCAGCTGCTTCTACCGGGAGTTGGTAAAGAAGGAGTACATGACGAAGAACCCGCTGAAGGTGTTTGAGAACGTGTACCATGTGATTGAAGACCGCATGGAACACCCAAAGGAAGGGTCTTATACGAACTATCTCTTTGACAAAGGAATTGACAAGATTCTCAAGAAGCTGGGGGAAGAGGCCACGGAAATCGTAATTGCAGCCAAAAACCCGGAGCCAGAGGAGATTAAATACGAGATTTCAGATTTCCTGTACCATATGATGGTGCTTATGGTTGAAAAAGGGGTGACTTGGGATGACATCGTTGAGGAGTTGAACCAAAGGTAGCATGCATTCTGCCATAGAGGGAAGGGGGCGAGGTTACATAATTATATTATGTAACCTCGCCCCCTTCCTGCGCAGCATAGGGAAAGCCCTATAGAAGCCATTTCAATTTTCCTGATAGCACTACTCTTAAAATATGTCTTCCAACCCGTCTAAGTCACCTAATGCGCTTATGCTGATGAGCCATTTCCCTCCCTCTTTCTTCATGGGAAGCTGCGCCGTATCCGACTCGGACTCCCCGCCATAGGATGCCGTCATCGCCACTGTCACAAGGCAGGCATCGTCCCCGGAATAGTCCACGTCCGTCACCTCCAGCCGGAAGGTTGGCGTCAGGCCGGCATCCGCCATCAATCCGCCAAAACCGGCGGCCAAATCGGAGAGGGAATTCAGGTCTATGCCAGAGAGAGAGCCGGCCAGCCCTAAGCTCCCTTCCATCAGCTTCTGCGTGGGCTCGTCAAAGCATTCCATCATGGCGTCCATATCCAGCTTATTGAGCGCTTTTTCCAATTCTGCGATAGTGTCTTCCGGCTTCCCAGATCCAAAAAGCAATCCAAACAATGAGACAATCACAACCAATGCCAGCACAACGGCGGCGGACAGGAGAGCAACCACCTTTGCCCGCCCTGCCTTGCGTAGGATGCTCCCGCCTGCCTGGGCCGCTGCGCCAATAGCCCCTTGCGGCGGCAGGGGCGGAACGGAATGCGCTTGCCCTCCGCTTGGATGTGGACCCCACGTCCCTGACTGGTTTTGGGCAGGCGGGGGATTGCCCGGATTGAATGCGCCAGAGCCGCCTTGGTAAGGAGCCCCATTCCCTGCCTGATAGGGGTTCGCAGAGCCAGATTGGTAGGGGGATCCATTCCCTGTTTGGTATGTAGTGCCATTCCCTGTCTGATAGGGGTTTGCAGAGCCAGGTTGGTACGCATTTCCACTCCCTGCCTGATAGGGGTTTGCAGAGCCGCCTTGGTAGGGGGATCCATTCCCTGCCTGATAGGGGTTCGCAGAGCCGCCTTGGTAGGGGGATTCATTCCCTGTCTGATAGGGGTTTGCAGAGCCAGGTTGGTATGCATTCCCGCTCCCTGCCTGATAGGGGTTTGCGGAGCCGCCTTGGTAGGGGGATCCATTCCCTGCCTGATAGGGATTTGCAGAGCCAGGTTGGTATGCATTCCAACTCCCTGCCTGATTCGGGCTTCCTGATCCTGGTTGGTAAGGCCTATCTAGTGTGGGATGCGTCTGCTGCGGAGTCTGCTCCGGGGACATCGACAGCCCACAATATATGCAGAACTTGCTTGTGCCTGGAATTTCCTTTCCGCAATGTTTACATAACATAATATTTACTCCCTCCTTTGTAGGATTTTGTCAATGGCTGCAAATTAATAGTAACATCTTTAGGTTGGGCTGTAAAGGAGAAATTTCTAATGATGTTTCTTGCCAATGCGCTGTATTGTGCCGCAAAACTTATCCAAAAAGAATGCATTTTTTCCCTCCGTTCCTACTAAAATGAAAGCAAAGAGAATTTGAGGAGCATTCCATGGAAAAATCTTTGGATGAGGCGGCGGCAGAGCGCAGGGATTACGTGGAGCAGGTAAGGGCTTCCTTCTATGAGCCCTCCGCAGGACGCAGCATGGGAGGAGCCTATCGATATGGGGCAGGGCAGGAGTCGGAATTTCCCCCGTTGGCGTTTGGGTTTGGGGCAAGGCTTGTAGTTGCCATCCTGCTCTTTGCCGCATTTGTCTATTGCGACCAGAATAGCATTACATTCCAGACCTATGGCACGGCAGATATCGTGCAGCAGATTGAATGGGATCCGCTGCCCGTAGGGCAGTTTATGGAGATGGCGCTGCAGTCTGCGGATGCATACTAGTGTACTGGCCCGTCCATTTTCAGCCAAATGACGCAGGATGAATTTTCAGCCTGCAAGGTGGGGGAATGAGGCGCAGCGGTGGCTATGGCGATTGACGGCGCTATGTGCCAGTGGCACATGTCCAGCGCAGACCGAAACGAAGTGTAAACCAACGCAGCAGATGGAAATTTAGACAAGTGAAAGGTATGGATTCTTCATACTAGAAAACAGCCCTTGAATAAACAGGGCTGTTTTTGTATAATTAACCATTAGACAGGCATGCAGCGACCACGCATATAAGGTTGTGCGGCGCCAGATGTAAGGAGGGATTTCAAATGGTTTTTGGGAAGCTGCCACATTATGCAAGCTTAGGGCAGGCAATCGCTTCCATTTTTGGAAACAATGTCACGGTTGCAGAGGCTAAGCCGGCATTCGGCGGGGATATTAACAAATCTTACAGGATTTTACTGACGGATGGGAGCCACGTATTTCTAAAGGCAAACCAGAAGGGGCGCGCGTCTTTTTTCATGGCGGAGGCAGCCGGGCTTTCTGCCATTGCAAAAACTAGGGCGATTGGCGTTCCTAAGCCTCTGTGCACTGGGGAGGACTGCGGCGAATTGGGCGGCGCCTTCCTTTTGCTGGAGTGCCTGGCGAGCGGGGGGCGCGCAGCTGATTATTGGGGGACATTCGGCCGCCAATTGGCCGACATGCACAAGGCAAAGACAGAAGGCTTTGTGGAAGGCGGGCTGTTCGGCTTCTTCCAGGATAATTATATTGGCGCAAACAAGCAGGCGAATGCGGCCCATGCAAGCTGGGCGTCCTTTTTTCGCGACTGCCGCCTAAAGCCCCAGCTGATGCAGGCAGACAGGTATTTTGGCGCCGGGGATAGGAAGCAGATAGGCCGGCTTCTGGAAAGGATTCCAGATATCCTGGAAGAGCCAAAGCGCCCTTCCCTGCTGCATGGGGACTTGTGGTCTGGAAATTTTATGACAGGCGCAGACGGCAAGGCATGGCTGATTGACCCGGCAGCCTATGTGGGCCATGCGGAGGCAGACCTTGCCATGACGGAGCTGTTTGGCGGCTTCCACCCGAGGTTCTACGACGCCTACCGGGAAGCGATGCCCATGCAGCCTGGCTATGAAAAGCGTAGGGATTTGTACAACCTTTACCACCTTCTGAACCACTTGAACCTGTTTGGCGGGGCGTATCTCCCGGCAGTCCAGGCAGCAATACGGAAATATGGGAGGTGACGCATATGCAGGACACGCTCTTAATTGTGGACGACGAGGAGGATATTGTATCCACCCTAAAAGACTATTTCCAATACAATAATTACTGCGTCATGTCGGCCTCTAACGGCCAGGAAGCCATTGAGAAGGCGGCCAAGCAGCCGGACCTTATTCTTTTGGATATCAACATGCCGGATGTGGACGGGCTTTCGGTGTGCGCCCGGATACGGGATTTCGTCAGCTGCCCCATCCTGTTTCTGACCGCCCGGGCAGAGGAGGGCGACAAAATCAAGGGCTTTGGGCTAGGCGGGGATGATTACATCGTAAAGCCCTTTTCTTTAGGGGAGCTGGGCGCCAGGGTTGCGGCGCACCTTCGGCGGGAGCGCCGCAGGGGCGAGACGCCCAAGGTGCGTTTCGATGACAAGCTGTCCATTGACTATACGGAGCGGAGCCTGTATTATGACGGCTCAAAAATCCCCCTGGCCAAAAAGGAATTTGACATTATAGAGCTGCTGTCCGGCCGCCCAGGGCAGATTTTCAGCAAGGAGCGGATTTACGAGCTCGCCTGGGGCTATGACAGCGAAGGGGAGCCCTCCGTGGTGGCGGAGCATATCCGGCGCATCCGCGCAAAGCTTGCAGCCGCCGGGGCGGAGACTTATGTGGAGACTGTCTGGGGGGTGGGGTACAAATGGAAAAGGCAATAAAATTCTGGAAGCAGAAATCTCTAAAAAAAGCTTTCGCTGCGTCCATGCTCGCCTGCATCTGCGCCTCCCTCCTCTTGGCCTTTGCCCTCTCAAGCTTCTGCCAGCAGGTGCAGTCTGACTTCTATTGGAATCACTTAGAAAAGCTTGGGGTAACGCCTCCTGAGGCGCTCATAAGCGAAGAGGAATTCGAATCGGCTGATTCCGAATGGCTGGAGGATGGGTTTGGGGTTACAGACCCGAAGATGTCGCTGGTGTTTGAGCCGGCGGGAGAGGGAAAATATAAGATTGGCGTCACCTATGGGCAATTCCAGGATTTCTTAGACCAGCTCACAGGCTATGAGGGAGCCTTTTACAATATCATTGGCATATTAAGCGTGGGCGTCTACCCCATTTCCTTCATTATCTGCATCGCCGCCACCAGCGTCTTATTTTACAGGCGGCAGCTGCAAAA
>CAOKUK010000098.1 GCA_948472595.1 uncultured Eubacterium sp. | reverse complement strand
GCATTGCAGTAAAGAAAATAAATCATGTTTCCTATAAGAATTTAAAATATGGCATTTTCAGTTGTATAGAATAATGGTATACTGAAATTAACAAACCAAAGGAGAAAGACAGGATGTGGCACAATCGGAAAAAAAGACAATGTTTGGCTGGCTTTTGGGCAGTGATTATATTTCTTTGCGGATGCGCTTCCAATGTGCCGAAAGAAAATGCAAAGGAATACGCTCACATTTCCCTGTTCTGTGATGTGGATTTTTGGGTGCCCCCGGAATGGGAGACAGAGGAGGACACCATAACAGGCAAGATTACACAAAAGACAGGCGTGGTGGTGGACACAAATGTCCCGCCCCAGGACGCCAACAGCCACCTCCGCTTGATGCTTGCCAATGGCCAGCTCCCGGATGTGATTTCCGTGACGGATGCAACGACCATCAGCCAGCTGGTCTCCTCTGGAGAGGTCTGGGATCTGGAGGAGTTTTTGCGGCAATACCTTCCGGATTCCCATCTGCTCCAGGATTTTCCGGAGGATGTGAAGGAGGGCTTAATGCAGCGGGATGGAGGCTGGTATGCCTATCCTTCCCACCTTTACTGCGGCGATGTGGCGGAAATTTGGCCGCCCAGCTCCCAATGCTATCAGGATATGGTGGATTATGGCTATAATAACGGGATAATTTGGAATAAAAGGCTGTTGGGGGAGCTGGGGCTGGATGCCAGGCGGCTTCGGACAGAGGGGCAAGTGTTTGGCGCTTTGGAAAAAGCCTTAGAGGAAAATAAAGAAAGGCAGGGAGAGGCAAGGAAAGAGAAAGCGTCTCCTGCTGGAATGGAGCGAGGTGAGGCAATCATCCCTCTTTTGGTGGACGGGCAAAGCTACCAGGAATCCACCTTGATTTTCCTGCGGGATACTTTTGGGGCGGAGCCAGTGGACAAAGATGGCGATTATATTGATTTTTTCCGACAGCCGGAAATGAAGGACGCCCTGCATTTTTTGTACCAATCCCTGCAGGAAGGCTATCTGCAGCCAGAATGGCTGACTTTGTCCAATGCAAAAATGCGGGAATTTATCGTAAGCGGGAACGTGCTGTGCTTTATTGGAAACACGGCAAATTTTGACATGGATCCACAGGAATGGGTGGCTAGCGGCCCTATCCTCTCTGCGGATGGGAAGCGCCCTGTCTATGGGAAGGAGATGACGGCTTCCTTGGGCTGGATTAACACCTTTCTCTCAAAATCCTGTGAGCATCCCCAGGAATTGGCAGCCTGGCTGGATTACATGACCAGCAGCGAGGGTATGCTGCTGTGGAATTATGGGGAGGAGGGCGTGTATTATGAGTGGGAGGATGGGCTTGTGAGGCTGAAGGACGCCTGGAAAGAAGCGGAAATCAATTCTGGGAAAACAGGGGTGGGCGCTTGGTGGATGTTCGCCAATACGGCTTGGGAGCGCCACATGCTGGCGCCTTATCTGAAAGGGAGCCGGGAAGAAGCGGACATGCAGATAAGGGTCGCCTATGGGAAGGCGAAAGAGACCCGGCGTTATGACAATTCCCTGTTGAATCTTTCCTTGGATGAGGGCATGAAGGTGCTGGAATCAAAGATTGCAGAATACAAAGCATCTCAGGTGGCGAAAATTATCCTGGCAAAGGATGATAGGCAGTTCGAAAGGAAATTCCAGGCTATGCTGCAGGGGCTGGAGGAACTGGGCATCCAGGAGCTGGACAGCAGGAAAAATGAGGCATACCAGGAAAATTGCCGAAAGCGCGGCAGCAGGATTCGGAAGGTGAATTAGGCAGGATTCAGAAGGGAGGGCATAGGAGTGAGAAGGAAAAGGCGAAAAAGGCAGAGCGTCTTCCGCCAGCTTTCCCTTATGGGGATAGGGCTGATGCTGGTGCTGTTCCTTGTGTTTGTGGCCAGCAATGGGCAGATGAGGGCAATTCAGCAAGAGAATACCTTAAACACCAGCCGGCAGCTGATGGTGCAGGTAGAGAATAAGATGGAGGAGTATTGCCAGCTGATGACGCAGATTGCTACGGTTACAGCCTATTCGCCCACAATATATGCTTACTTTTTCCAGGATTCCGTGGAGCGCGTCATTTCCATGGAGGATGTGAATACCGTATTTTCCAATACAATTCTGCTGGAGCAGAATATTGCAGGCATTTACATTTACGACAAGAAGATGGATCTGATTGCCAGCATGGGGAAGGGAACCCAGGAGCTGGAGCGTATAGGGGTTGTAGGGGGCATGAAAAGTGAGATGGCGTATGGCAGCCTGTTTTCCTTTTCCGATTCTAATACCCCATACTATGCCATCTACTTCCCAGTCTTTGACTTGAACAGTAAGATATATGGGCAGCAGATAGGGATGTGCGTCTTGATTATGAAGCCGGATAAGTTCCAGGGGATTTTGGAAGGAGCCCAAGCCACAGAGAATACGCAGATTTATTTACTGGATAAAAACGGCCGGGTGATGGCTTCCCAGGGGGATTCGGATGCGGAGCGGCTGGACGCAGGGGAGATGGAGGATCCTAAGGCATACCAGGCAGCCAGCATCAGCCTCCCTATGGGCGGCTGGCAGCTTGTTGCCAGGATTCCCATAGAAGAACTATATGCCCCGGAAGACGGGCTGGCTGGTTTCCATACAGGAGCCTATCTGCTGGCGCTGTGCCTGATGTTCTGCATGGTGGCTTTTTGCTACTGGCGCTTGGCAATCCCCATACGGGAAATGGATAGTTTTGTAAAGCGCGTGTCTGTGGAGCCTGAGGCCAGGGCGCCTATCCGCTGGGAGGATGAAATCGGAAGGGTGGAACAGAGCCTGAACCAGATGCTGGACAGCATAGAAGAGAAAAACAGGGAAATCCAGGATGCCAGAGAGCGGGTATACCAGATGGAATCTGCAAAAAAACAGCTCCAAATTTTGGCGTACCGCAACCAAATCAATCCCCATTTCCTCTATAATACGCTAGACTGCATCCGCGCGATGGCGTTATACCATGAGGAAGATGAGATAGCAGAAATCACCCTGGCTCTGGCAAAGGTGTTCCGCTTTGCCGTAAGGGAAGGGAATGTTGTAAAGGTGGAAGAAGAACTGAATTACATTAAGGAATATGCCCATATCATTGAGCATCGGTTTCGGGGAAGGATTCAGGTGGCTATAGAAGCAGGGGAGGCCGTAAGGCAGAAGCCCGTGATTAAATTGCTGCTGCAGCCGTTGATAGAAAATGCAGTGTTCCATGGGCTAGAGCAGAAGATTGAAGGGGGCAGGGTAAAGGCCTCTGTCCGGATGGAAGGGGCAGGCTATATGCGGTTCGTGGTAGAGGATAATGGGTGCGGCATTGAGGAAGGAAAATTAAGGGAGCTGCAGGACAGGATAAGGGGCGCTTTGGAATGGAACAAGGGGGCAGAAACGGCAGTGTCGGACAGCGCCATTGGTGAGGCGGAAAGGGCTGCCGGAAAAGAGGAAAAAGGGAGAGGCGCGCAAGAGGATAAGCGCCAAGGCGGGATTGGGATGGCGAATATCTGTCATCGCTTGAAGCTTTTCTATGGGAAGGAAGCCTCTCTGTGGGTTGAGAGCAGGGAAGGGGAAGGAACCAGGATTACCATGATTATTCCGGATAAAATGGAGGAAGGGGCGGCGTAGCCATGTATAAGGTTGTATTAGCGGATGATGAAACATGGGAGATAATAGGGCTGAAAAAATTGATTGAGAAATCAGGGCTTCCTTTAGAGGTTGTGGGGGAGGCGGAGAATGGCCTTGCGGCTTTGGAAGAGATAGAGAATAAGAAACCGGATATCCTGGTTACGGATATCCGCATGCCAGGGCTAAGCGGCCTGGATTTGCTGTAGAAAATCCGGGAGTGGGGAATTGATACAGACGTGGTGATACTCAGCGGCTATGCAGAATTTTCCTATGCCCAGACAGCCATCCGGAATGGGGCAAAGGATTACCTCTTAAAGCCCGTGGATCTGCAGGCGCTTCAGGCTTCCCTAGGGAAAATCATAAGGGGGAAAGAGCAAGTCTCTGCCCAGGGAGAGAAAAAAGATACGGCAGACGGTGAAACGGCAGAAAACGCCACCCTGATGGAGCAGGTTATGGCGGAGATTCAAGAATCCTATATGGAGAATATTACCCTGCAGAGCCTGGCGCAGAAATACCATATCAGCGAAAGCCGCTTAAGCATTCGGCTGAAGGAACTGCAGGGGATGTCATTTTCCAAACTGTTGACTGCAAAGCGCATCCAAAAGGCCAAGGAGCTTTTGGCGGATGAAAGGCTGTCCGTGGAGCAGATTGCAGGGATGGTGGGGTATAACGACTACTATTATTTTACAAAGGTATTTAAGCGCACAACGGGGATATCCCCGAGCAAATACCGAAAAGGATTGGAGCGAAAATAGAATGGCTTGGGGAAAGCCGCCTGGCATAATCCGCACGAAATCCCTTAATGTTTGCTAGACTTTAAACCGATACCCAACGCCCCAAATTGTCTCAATGTATTGGGGCTTGGTGGTGTTGTATTCTATCTTTTCCCTGATTTTCTTGATATGCACCGTAACCGTGGCGATATCCCCTACGGATTCCAAATCCCAAATCTCACTGAATAATTCCTCTTTCGAGAAGACCCGGTTTGGGTTCTGCGCCAGGAAGGCCAGCAGGTCAAATTCCTTGGTGGTAAACTGTTTCTCCTCATCGTTGACCCACACCCTCCGGGCGGTCTTGTCGATTTTAAGCCCCCGGATTTCAATGACGTCATTTTCCTGCACATTGCTGTTAATCAGCCGCTCATAGCGGGAAAGATGGGCCTTTACCCGAGCCACCAGCTCGCTGGGGGAAAAGGGCTTTGTGATATAATCGTCCGCCCCCAAGCCCAGCCCGCGGATTTTGTCAATGTCATCCTTCTTGGCGGATACCATCAGGATGGGGGTGTTCTTGTTCTCCCGGATTCGTTTGCAGATTTCGAAGCCATCCACGCCGGGCAGCATGAGGTCCAAGATGAACATGTCAAAATCCTCCCCCAGCGCCCTGGCCATGCCCTGCTCTCCATCGTTCTCAATCTCTACGGAGAAGCCGCTGAGCTCCAAATAATCCTTTTCCAAATCGGCGATTGCCACTTCGTCTTCAATAATCAATACTTTGCTCAATTTACCACCTCCTGGTATTTCCGGATGACGAAATACATAATCGTCCCGGTTCCTTCCTTGCTGTTTGCCCAGATTTTCCCGCCGTGGTCCTCCACAATCTTCTTCACAATGGAAAGGCCGATGCCGCTGCCTCCGGTGGAAGAATTGCGGGAGGCGTCTGTCCGGTAGAAGCGGTCGAAAATATAGGGCAAGTCTTTTGCAGCAATGCCCTTCCCATTGTCTTCGATTTCCACTTGGATGAAATCCCCCACATCCCGGATGCGGATGCTGATGAATCCCTGCTTCTTGTCCAGGTATTTGATGGAGTTCCCGATAATGTTGTGGATGACCCGCCGAAGCTGTTCCGGGTCTGCGATGATTAGGACATCCCTGTCTGCATAATCAATGTACGTCAAACGGATATTTTTGGATTCTAAATCCAGGCCTACCTCGTCCACGCAGTCGTCAAAATAATCCGCCACGTTGATGCGGTTGAAATTGTAGGGGATGCGGTTGGTGTCTATGTTGGAGTATAAAGTCAGCTCGTCAATGAGCGCATCCATCTCGTTGGCCTTGTTGTAAATGGTGCGGATATATTTGGCCTGCTTCTCCGGCGTGTCGGCCACTCCATCCATGATTCCCTCCACGTACCCTTTAATGGCCGTGATGGGGGTTTTCAAATCGTGGGAAATGTTCCGAATGAGGATCTTGTTCTCCCGTTCGCCGGCCACCTTCTCTTCTGCAGATTCCTTCAGGCGGAAGCGCATGTCCTCAAAGCTCTGGCATAATTCCCCAATCTCGTCCCGATGGGAGGTGTCAATATGGAAGTCCAGGTTGCCTTCCTTGATATTCTGGGCGGCCACCTTCAGCTTGCGGATGGGATTGATAATTCCCTTATAAATCCAGATTGTCAGCATCCCGGCGGTGAAAATCAAGATCAATACGATGGATATGAGCAAGTCCGTCAATATGCCCTTTACCTCTGGGAGGATTTGCTCCATGGCGGTGATGATGAACAAGCTCCCTTCCTTGCCGTCTGCAAAGCTGAAGTCAATCTGGCGCACAAGGGACTGCACATCCCCGTCCATGTAAAAGACGGATTCCGGGCTGTCTGGCTCTTCCCCCCCGTATTCCGGCAGCTTATCCTGCAGGGAGGGGCCGTCTGCGAGGCCGGAATAAATCAGGCTGTCCCCCTTGCGCACGACAAGGTAAGAGTATTTCTTGGACAATTCCTGGTTGACCTGTTCCAGATATGCCGGATCTGACAGCTTATCCGGGGTGTCTTCCGCCACGCGCTGTAAAGTCTCATAGGTGCCCTTCGTGAAGCGGCTGAGCACTTTGAATGAATTGACGAAATAATCGTAGGCATTCCCATCCATGTCGTAAATTTGGCGGATCGCCCGCATTTGGTAATGGCCAAAGCCCCATATGGTGGCAACGGCAAGCAGCACTGGCACAAATATGATAATGCAGAATGAAATAATCAGCCTGGTTCTCAATTTCATAATAATACCTTTTCCTATCCTATGATGTTGTAGGAACAACGATAATTATACCAATGTTATAGACAAAATCCTATGGAATTTTTCTAAAAAATTATAAAATTTGTATAAATTGTTACTACTCACGGCTCAGGAATGCGCTGACCTGCGCATTCCGTAAGAACATGATTCAAGGGTGAGGGGCGATTTTTGCGCAGCAAAATGCGATGCGTTGACATTTAAGCCTGAGAGTAATATGCTATACAGTAGGAAAGCCAGAATGCGCCGCATGGCCCGAAGGCGTTGTAGCACAAATAGGGGTAGGGCATATAATAGTAAGGAAACAAGGAAATGGGAGAAAAGCTGTGGATTATCAACAGAGAATGTTCTACGGGATGCCTGAGCGGAATTCATCTAAAATGCCTTTTTATATGGCGTACCCCATGCAGACAGTCTATATGGAGGAATTGGAGTATGAGCGGGATATGCAGAAATTAAAGAGCATGTATCCCAGGGAAGTCCATTCCATACAGGCAATGGTGGAGGATGAGTGCGATAAGATGGAATATGAGGGGAGCCTGATGTTCGATGAGTATCCTGATAAGCTGATGCTGAACCAGATAGTGCGAAGGATTTATGACAGCATGGCGGTGCAGAAGATGGATATTCAGGATTCGGGGCTTGACCAGGCTCAGGCTGGGGTGTATGAAGCAGAGCAGTATGAGGCTGGGGCATATGAGGCGGAGCAATATGAAGCCGGGACATATGAGGCGGAGCAGGCGCAGGGTGACATGGAGGCGGAGGAGCTGCCGTTGGAAGGAAGAATGGTGTCACAGATGCGCCCGGGCGGCCCGGGAAGGCCGCCAGGCCCAGGGAGGCCGCCGGGAGGAGGCCCAGGCTGGGGTCCGGGAAGGCCGCCGGGAGGAGGGCCGGGCTGGGGTCCGGGAAGGCCGCCAGGGCCAGGTGGGCCAGGGCCGGGAGGACCAGGGAGGCCGCCAGGCAAGCCGCCTTTTGGCAATGGCTTACAGAATTTGATAGAGGTACTCTTGTATAATGAAATGTACCAGCGCAGGTGCAGGCATAAACGCTGCCGCCGTTGGTGGTGAGATTACAGGAATTACATGGCAGAGAAAGGGTTTGGTTATGGATGAGTTACGAGAGCTCTTAGAGCGGTATATCAATGAAGATTTGAGGAAGATGGTAATCAGCAACCCCAGGGACCGGAAGAAGGCTGCAAAAATCAGCCTTCGCCCGGTGCTTTTGAAAGGGAGCCTGGCATTCCAGGCCAGCGAATACCGGGACAATAAGGTGTACCACAAGAACCTCCCCAGCCAGGAGGCTGTGGAGGCGGTTTTGGAATGGATGGAGGGCTACCGTCAGCTGGAGGCCTTTTCCAGGGTGGGACAAGCTACGGCTTTGGTCAGCAAAAAGGGCAAGGCAACCATCCGGGAGAGGGCGGAGAAGGGCTGTATGGAAGCGGTGGATTTATCTCATAATAGGAAGAAGCGGTATCTTTTGGATCCCAAGGAAAAGGTGGGGTTTCTGGTGGATTTGGGCGTGCAGTCCCAGGAGGGGAAGATTGTCCATGCAAAATATGACAAGTTCCGGCAGATAAACCGTTTCTTGGAATTTATTGAGGATATCCTGCCCCAGCTTCCCAAGGACAGGGAAGTGTCCATTGTGGATTTTGGCTGTGGGAAATCCTACCTGACGTTTGCCATCTACCACTATCTCAAGGAGCTTAAGGGGTACCAGGTGCGCATTGCCGGGCTGGATTTAAAGGAGGATGTGATAAGGGAATGCAATCGGCTGGCTCAAAAATACGGCTACCAGGGGCTGGAATTCCATGTGGGGGACATTGCCCATTACCAGGAGGCGGGGCAGGTGGATATGGTGGTTACCCTCCATGCCTGCGACACGGCTACGGACTATGCCTTGGACAAGGCCATAGACTGGGGGGCGAAGGTAATCTTGTCTGTGCCTTGCTGCCAGCATGAGCTGAACGGGCAGATGGAAAATGAGGTCTTGGCGCCCTTATTCCAGTATGGCTTGATTAAGGAGCGAATGGCGGCGTTGGTGACGGATGCGCTGCGGGGGCAGATTTTGGAAAGCAAGGGCTACCAGGTGCAGCTTTTAG
>CAOKUK010000097.1 GCA_948472595.1 uncultured Eubacterium sp. | reverse complement strand
ACGCTTTGGTAAGGCGCGGCGACAAGACAGAGTTAAACGCTTTGATTAAAACCGTGAATGGCTTGGCGGAATCTGATTATACAACAGAAAGCTGGGCAGCATTGCAGGCTGCTTTGGCAGAAGCGGATACTGTGGTAAAAGACGCAGACGCCCTTCAGGAGGCCATAGACAATGCGAAGAAATTATTGTCAGACGCCAAAGACGCTTTGGTAAGCCGAAGCGCCAGCAAGGTTGCATTAGGAGAATTGCTGGAATCCTTGAAGGGATTAGTGAAAGAGAATTATGTGGAGTCTGCGTGGAACGAATTTGAGAAGGTGCGCACGGCGGCGCAGGCAGCCTATGACAAGGAGACCCCAGACTGGGATGAGATTGACCAGGCTCTTGCAAATCTGCAGGCAGCTCATAAGAAGCTGTTAGAGAGCACGGACAAGACAGCGCTTCAAGAAGCTATTACAGCCGCAGAGGAACTGGGGTCACAGGAGGGGATTGTGGACACGTATTTATCCACAGCGTGGAAGGCATTCCAGGATGCATTGAAGGAAGCCCAAAGGGTGAACGGCGAGCTTGTCAGCCAGCGAGAAATCAATGAGGCTGCCAAGGCCTTGACAGACGCCCAAGCCGCATTGGCAGAAAGCGCATTGGAAAGCCTGAAAATTGCGGAAAACGCTAAAAAGGAATACTGCTATGGCGAGGAGTTGACGGCAGGCAGCTTAGAGATATTGGGCGTGTACAAAAATGGCGAAGAAGAGAATGTGTCGGAAAAGGTTGATTTCTCAAGCTGCGGTTACAATCCTCTGAAGACAGGGGCGCAGACTCTTACCTTTGCTTATGGGGGCAAGACAGTAGCTGTGGATGTGACGGTGGCCACGATGCCAAGGAGTATTTATGACTTCAAGGCAATTCGCTCAGTCAGCTTTAATTCTGGCGATGAATGGCTTTTGGGAAATTTTGAGTATAGGGATGGCGTATTTGCGGGCAAGGGTCTTCGCATTGCCGGAAATGAATTGAAGGGATGGCACATTCCGCAAGGGACGGAATTTACAGATACAGATGCGGAAGGGACGATTACCGCAATGCCGACTTTGGATGGAGTCGGGTTCGGCACGCCAAGGCATTCCATCGTGACATTTGCGATGCCGAAGATTTCTAAAGAAGCTGTGGACAGCATAAAGTCCGTGCAATTAGAGCTTTCCGTGCAGGCAGTCAAGCAGATTGCGCCGGGCGCAAGGCTTGGGGTCTATGGGAACAGCTTAAAACAAGCATGGGATAAAGATGATGCAGGCAAGCGGTCTATGTTTGGCTCTGAAGGAGAAGATTCCGGCCTTTCAAAGTTAGATTTGCTGGGTCTTACGACTGCAATCGAAAAAGGGACAGCGGAAATAAATACAGTTTTGGCGGATGGCCAGAAGATTGTCTTAAGAAGCCAGAAGCTGACGGATTATGTGAAAGCATTGATAACGGACGAGGCTTATGCCAATGGCGAGATTTCCTTCCGTTTGGTGGCATCGGAAAAAGGCGGCGTGTACCTTTCTTCGGAATATGCGGAAGAAGCCTTGAAGCCTGCGTTAGTCATTGCTTATGTAAATAAAGGCAAATTGAATGACGCCATTCAGGATGCGATTCCTACAGACCAGGAAGAGCTGTATACCCCGGATACCTGGGCGGCATATGCAGAGGCTCTGGAAAAGGCAAAGACCGTTTCTAATAATAAGGACGCAGACCAGAGCGCCGTGGACGATGCATTGGCGAAGCTTCTGGCGGCAAAGGACGGCTTAAAGAAACAGGCAGATAAGAAAGCCTTGAAAGATTTGCTGGAAGAGGTTGCCGGCTTGAAGCAGGATGATTATACGAAAGCAAGCTGGTCGGCATTGGATGCAGCCGTGCAAAAGGCTGAGGCCGTGGTAGCAAATGCAGATGCGACAGAGGAAGAGGTGGCAGGCGCAGTGGAAGAATTGACGGCTGCAAAAGACGCCTTGATTTCCCTGGAGCTTTTGAAGACGGCTATTTCCGATAAAGAAGCCTACCTGGAAGATAAGAATCAGACAGATTACACGAAGGACAGCTGGGATGCGCTGCAGGCGCTCTTGAATGAAGCCAAGGCAATGCTTGCCGCAGAGGAAGCGCTGACCGAGCAGGAGATTGCGGACAAAGCGGCGGAATTGACAGCGGCGGAGCTTGTAAGCCGCGCAGCCAGCAAGGAAGAGTTAGGCAAATTGCTGGATTCCCTGAAAGATTTGGTGGAAACAAACTATGGCCCGGCTTTGTGGGCAGAGTTTGAGGCAGTGCGTACGGCGGCACAGGCAGCCTATGATAAAGAGGTTCCGGATTGGGATGAGATTGAGAAATCATTGGCAGATTTGCAGGCAGCGTACAAGAAGCTGCTGGAGAACACAGATAAGTCAGCGTTGAAAGCGGCGATTACGGCAGCCGAAGAGCTGGCAGGGCAGGAAGGCGTATCCGAACAGTATTCCGATGCGGCATGGAAAGCATTCAGCGATGCTTTGAAAGAAGCCCAAAGGGTGGACGGCGAGCTTGTCAGCCAGCGCGAAATCAATGCGGCTTTGAATGCCCTGACAGACGCCCAGGCCGCATTGGCAGACAGCACATTGGAGAGCCTGGAAATTGGAGAAGGCGCTAAGAAGCAATACCGTTATGGGGAGAAGATTGCGGTTGGGGATATCGCAGTGAACGCCACCTACAAAGACGGCACAAAAGTGGATATCTTTGAAAAGTTCGACATATCAAAATGCGGATACAATCCATTGACGCCAGGGGCACAGACCCTTACGTTCGCCTTTGGCGGGAAGACTGTAACCGTGGAAGTGACCGTAGCCGCAGCGCCAAAGAGCGCTTATGACTATAAGGCGGTTCGCTCCGTAAGCTTCAATTCTGGGGATGAATGGTATTTGGGAAGTTATGAGTATGATGACAATGGCTTTAAGGTTCCAAATTCCATCCGCATTGCCGGCAACCCGATGGAAGGCTGGTATATCCCGAAAGGAACGCAGTTTGAAGATACGGATGAGGACAAGACCGTAACGGTGATGCCAAGCCTATTGGGGGCTCAATTTGGAACGCCAAGGCATTCAGTGGTGACATTTGAGATGCCGAAGATTTCCAAAGAGGCTGTGGACAGCATCCAGTCCGTGCATTTAGAGCTTTCCGTGCAGGCGCTCAAGCAAATTGAGCAAGGCGCAAGGCTGGGAGTCTATGGGAACAGCTTGAAGGAAGCATGGGACAAAGATGGCAACGATAAATCTGTGTTTGGCGCAGCAGGCAATGTCTCTGGCCTTTCCGAGTTAGCTTTGTTGGGCTTTACCACAGAAATAGAGACAGGCAACACGGGGGGAACCCCAGTATCGGCAAATGGGCAAAAGATTGTCTTGAAGAGCCAGAAGCTTAAAGATTATGTGAAATCATTGATTGCAGATGACTCTTATGCCAACGGCGAGATTTCTTTCCGTTTGGTGGGGTCTGAGTTTGGCGGCATCTACCTTTCATCTGAATTTGCAGAAGAGGCGTTAAAGCCAGCTTTAGTCATTGCTTATGTGAACAAGGACAAATTAGAGGCAGCCATCGAAGGCGCAATCCCGGCAGAGGAGGAAGATTTGTATACGCCGGAGACTTGGGTGGATTATGCCAAAGCCCTGGAAGCAGCGAAAACCGTATTTGGGAGCGAAGACGCAGCGCAAAGCGATGTGGATACGGCATTGGCAAGCCTCCTGGAGGCAAAAGCAGGCTTGCAGGAGAAGCCGACAGACAAGACAGCGCTTGCGGCGGCTATCGAGAGCGCAGAGAAGGTGACTGCGGCAGAGCAGTATCCGCAGGATTTGTGGACGGCGTTCCAGGATGCGTTAAATGCAGCCAAGGAAATAAATGACAAAGCAGCGAAGCAGACGGAGATTGACAAGGCGGCAAGCGACCTGACAGAGGCCCAGAAAACATTGGAAGGGGCAGCCCTTGCAGGACTTGAGGCAGGGGAAGGATTTAAGACAGAGTATTTATATGGCGAGCCTCTCGAAAGCCTGAAAGTAATCGCCCTGTTTGGGAATGGAGCTAAGGAAGACGTGACGGCCAAGGCCAAGGTCAGCGCATATGACCCAATCGCAGCAGGCAAGCAGACCCTTACGATGGCTTATGGCGGAAAGACAGCGTCCATTGAGGTTACTGTGGAAGAGGCAGCAAAGAGCGTCTATGTATCGTCCAATGACTGGAAGACATACCGCCTGCCGAAGACAGAGAAGAAAGCAATCATAGAGTATGACGTCACCTCATCCAAAGCCCCGATTGACGGCATGGTAGGCTATTCCTCCGCAGAGGATAAGATGAATGACTGGGGAACCGTTCCAATCTGCGTAAGGCTGAACCAGGACAATGGCAAAGCGATTTTTGACGCAAGGAATGCAGGGAGTTTTGTAAGGGACGCAGACGTAAGTTATGAAGCAGACAAGACGTATCGTGTAAGGATTGCCGTGGACTTAGAAAGCAAGTCTTATGATGTGGATATCGCGCCGGAAGGCGGAGAAGCCGTGCGTATTGCCACGGGATACAAATTCCGCACAGGCGCTCCGGCGATTGATAATGTGGGAAGCATGGTCGTAAGGGGCGGCAGCGGCGTGGCTGCCGGCGAGTTCCGCATTGCGAACCACAGCATCCAAGGCACGGCGGCAGTAGACACGAAGCCATTGGCAGACGCCATAGCAGAAGCGGAAGGCATGGAGCAGGGCGCTTATACCAACGCAAGCTGGGCGTCCTTCCAGGCAGCAATCACAGACGCCAAAGAAGTGTTAGGCAAGGCAGGATTGACCCAGGAAGAGGCGAATGCAGCCCTTGCGGCTTTGCAGGAAGCAAAAGGCGGCTTGGTGAGCACAAAGAGCCTGCAGGAGAAAATCGCAGAAGCGAAAGCAATCGACAAAGATAAATATACCGCTTCCAGCTGGAAGGCAGTGGAAGACGCTATGGCAGCGGCAGAGGGTTTGTTGGCTAAGGGAGACGCTTCCAAGGATGAGCTGGATGCGGCAATCCGCAGCCTGGACACAGCCATCAGCCAGTTAGTGGAAAGCAGCTTGGATGAATTGCACGAAGCCATTGCAGAGGCCAAGAAGCTTCAGGAAGCAGATTACAGCGCAAAGAGCTGGAGCGCATTCCAAGAAGCGCTTCGCAATGCCGAGGGCGTGAAGGAAGGCTCTGAGACCGAAGTGATTGAGGCGGCCATAGAGAAGCTGGAGGCAGCGATAAAAGGCTTAGTAAACATCAGCGGCCTTAAGGATGCAGTTGCAGACGCCAAAGAGGTGCAGGCACAGCAGAGCCAGTATGTGGCAGATAATTGGGCAGCCTTCGAAGAGACTCTGTCCTATGCAGAGGGAGTTCTCAAAGATGCTCAAGGCAGCAAGGAAGTAACGCAGGGAGAAATCCAGGCGGCAGCCGCATACTTGAGGAAAGCTCTTGGGGAATTGTATCGGAAGGCAGACCTTGGCGACATAACTGCTCAGGCAGAGAATTTGTTAAAGGATAAAGAGAAATACACGGCAGACAGCATAGAGAGGCTAGAGCGCACCATCCAGGCAGCGAAGGATGTAAGCGCAAGCGCCGGCAGCACCAGAGATGACTTTGCGAAAGCAGAGAAAGAATTGCAGGATGCGATGGGCGCATTGAAGGAAAAGACAGACACAAGCGCATTGGCAGCGGCAGTTGCCCAAGCGGAGGCCAAGCGGGAGGCAGACTACACGGCTTCCAGCTGGAAAGCCTTCCAGGATGCATTAAAGAGCGCCAAGGAAGTGCTGGGCAATAGCAGCAGCACCCAGGCTGCGGTAGCGGCGGCTCAAGTTGCCTTAGAAGCAGCCATGGAGAGCCTGACGGAGAGAGCTGGCAGCGCAGAGATTGGCAGTCTCAATGCAGAAATCGCTAATGTGGATAAGCTGGATTCCAGCAGCTATACCGAGGGCAGCTGGAAATCCTTGCAGGCAGCCAAAGAGGAGGCCAAGAAGGCAGTGCAGGAAGGCGACAAGTCCGCAGTGGCAGCCGCAAAAGAAGCGCTGCAGAAAGCGAAAGAGGGACTGGTGGACATCGCAGCCCTCAAGAAGCTTGCCGATGAGGCGAGCCGCCTTGGGCAGGAGGACTATACCCAGGCAAGCTGGCCATCCTTCCGAGAGGCGCTGGCAGTGGCCAACACCGTGATTGGGGAAGCTTACACGACGCAGAGCGCCGTGGACGCAGCCCGCAAAGATTTGGAAGAGGCTATGGGCAAGCTGGAGAAGAAGGCAGACACCAGGGAGCTTAGCAGGCTGATTGCAGAAGCCCAAGGCCTGGCATTGGAAGGCTACACCCCGGAGAGCAGGGAAGCATTTGCCCGCGCGCTGGAGGCAGCCAATAACGCCATTGCCCAAGAGAAGCCGCAGGCAGACGTGAACAAGGCAGCGGCAGATTTAAGAGCCGCAAGGGAGAGCCTGGTGAAGGTTCCGCAGAAGGAAGATTTCGATGGGCGCGTTTCTGAAATGGAAGAATTTACGGCAGCAGTAGGAAGCGACAGCTCCAAATACCTGCCGGAGACATGGAAGAAATTCCAAGATGCATTGGAAAATGCCAAGAAGCTCGGCGCCAATGCGTCTCAGGAAGAGATTGACGCAGCGCAGCAGGCATTAGAAGCCGCGTTCGCAGGCCTCCAAGTGCCTGGAGACAAGACCGCATTGAATCGTCAAATCGAGGAAATAGAGGCGATAGACGGGACGCATTATGAGCGGAAGGAATGGGCTGACTTGCAGGCGCTCTTAGCGCAGGCCAAGAGCCTTCAGGAAAACCCATATGCATTGCAGAATGAGATTAACACGATGGCAGAGGCATTAGTTGACGCCAGAAATGCCCTTAAGGTTGCGAAATATCAAGTAGTGTTTGATGCGGCAAATGGCACAGCTCCAGAGACATGCCAGGTGCTTTCCGGCCAGACGGTATCAGAGCCGTCAACGCCATCCAGGGATGGGTACAACTTTGCAGGATGGTACGCAGGGGACGCCCCCTTTGACTTTAGCGCGCCAATCATGGCGGACGCTGCGATTACTGCAAGATGGGAAAAGATTGTGCTCCCATCCTTGAGCGAGGCATCCGTGAAAGTGGCGAAGGCAGTCTACAACGGCAAGGCAAGGAAGCCGGAAGTGACTGTGAAGCTGAATGGCAAGACTCTGACAGAAGGCATTGACTATACCGTGTCATACAGCAATAACACCAAGGTGGGCCAAGGCAAGGCCACGGTTAAGGGAATCGGAAGCTATGCCGGAAGCAAGACCGTGAAATTCACCATCCGCCCAGCCCAGGTGAAGAAAGTGAAGCTTGCCAACAAGAAGGGCAGGAAGGCGTCCGTGAAGTTCGCAAAGGCTGTCGGGGCGAAGGGATACCAAATCCTCTATTCCACCAACAAGAACTTCAAGAATGCCAAGAAGAAGAATGTAACGAAGAACAGCGTCACCTTAAGCGGCTTGAAGAAGAACAAGACTTACTATGTGAAGGTGCGGGCTTATGTGAAAATCAATGGGCAGACTGTGTACGGCGCATTCAGCACAAAAGCAAAGGTGAAGATTAAGAAATAAGATAGAAAAAGAGATGGGAACCCATGGCTTATATGGGTTCCCATCTCTTTTTGCTTTCCGGGGCGTGGAGATGAGGGGATTTTCAAAAGGGGCGCAGGTTGGGAAGTCAGATGAGAAATTCCCCTAAAGCATCCAGGAAATAATCTTTGAACAGAGCTTTTTTCACGCTATTGGAGAAGCGGATATTGACGGAGCCGATTTCCTTGCCATTTAGCGTATAAATTGCTTTTCCTGCCGTATCTCCTTTCTTGACTGGCGCCTTGACGGTTTCTGGGAGCTTCAGCTCCTTGGCGACGGCCGATAAATCGGCTCCGCTTATATCCAGGTAAGAAAAGCTTGATTCATAGGCCAGGGGGACGCTGTCCTCTGTGCCGCCCTGGACGGCGACGGGCGGGAGGTTATCCTTGTTCTCATCTTGGTATACCTGGCATTTCCCAAAGCCGTAATTCAACAATGCCATGGCGTCTTGGAAGCGGATTTTCGGGTCAGGGGCGGCCATGATTACGGCAATCAGCTCCAGCCCGTCTTTTTTGGCGGTGGCGGAGACGCAGAATTTGGCCAAGGAGGTGGAGCCGGTTTTCAGGCCGGTGGCATACTCATATTGGCGGATGAGCTTGTTGGTGTTGGCCAGGCCAAACTCTTCCGAGCCCCGCCGGGTCACATGGGTAATATTCTCCATCCAGATAGTGCAGTAATCGTGAATCTGGGGGTATTTTGTAATCAGCTCCCGAGACATTAAGGCCACGTCATAGGCGGTGGTCATATGCCCCTCCACATCAAGGCCGCAGCAGTTGACGAAATTCGTGTGTTCCATGCCCAGTCCTTTGGCTCGCTGGTTCATCTGGTTCACAAATTCCTGCTCGCTTCCCCAGATATGCTCGGCCATGGCCACACAGGCGTCATTGGCGCTGGCCACGGAAATGCATTTCAGCATGGTGTCCACCGTCTGTGTCTCCCCAGGCTCCAGGAAGACTTGGGAGCCGCCCATGCTGGCGGCGTATTCCGATACGGTTACCGTGTCTTCCAAAGAGATTTTTCCTTCTTCCAAGGCGTCGAAGATTAGAATCATGGTCATAATCTTGGTGATGCTGGCAGGGTGGAGGGAGGCGTGGGGCTCTTTCTCATAGATAGTCTGGCCGGTGGAGGCCTCCATCAGCACGACAGAGG
>CAOKUK010000096.1 GCA_948472595.1 uncultured Eubacterium sp. | reverse complement strand
CGGGTCGCCGCCTGCACGCCATCCGCCCCCAGGCTTAAGGCGTGGCGCAAATCATCCCCGTCATAAATCCCCCCGGCAATCACCACCGGGATATGGCGCCCATATTTGTCCCCATACTCCCTGGCCACGGAAAGAATCCCCTTGATTTCCTCTTCATACTCTTCTGCCGTAACCCTCTCCAGCTCCTCATAAGAAAACCCCAGATGCCCCCCGGCCTTAGGCCCTTCAATGACCACAAGGTCTGGGCACCGCTTAAATTTCCTGTCCCAAAGCTTGCATATGACAGACGCCGACTTCACCGAAGAGACGATTGGGGCAATCTTGGTCTTCGATTTCTCCACAAAGGAAGGCAAGAGGGTTGGGAGGCCTGCGCCGGATATCACCAGGTCTGCGCCCGCCTTTACGGCTGCCTTGACATAGTCGCCGTAACGCTTGGTGGCCACCATAATGTTCACGCCCACAATGCCGCCTTGGGCAATTTCCTTGGCGCGCTGGATATGCTTTGCGATGGCCTTCAAATTCGTCTCAATGGGGTGTGCGTCAAATTCTGGCTCCTGATAGCCAATCTGGGCAGTGGAAATGATGCCGATGCCGCCGCATTTGGCCACATGGCCTGCCAGGCTTGAGAGGCTCACCCCTACCCCCATCCCGCCCTGGATGACGGGAATGGGAGCCGTTAAATCCCCAATGGTCAATGCTCTGCTCATAGTACCTCCTACATCTTCCGGAAGCGCTCA
Source organism: uncultured Eubacterium sp. (assembly GCA_948472595.1). Taxonomy (GTDB): domain Bacteria; phylum Bacillota; class Clostridia; order Lachnospirales; family Lachnospiraceae; genus Petralouisia. The sequence goes on along the minus strand of CAOKUK010000096.1, from coordinate 8,133 downwards.
TACCTTTGCTGGGCTAAGGCTTCGCCGTCCATGGGAAGGTAATGCTTCAAAAAGCCCCGGATGCCCTGCTGCATCGCCTGGGCGATTTCGGCGATATTTTCCACATTTGCCGGCTGCGGCTCCCAGATAATCTCCTCAATGATTCCCAGCTCCTTCAAATCCTCTGCCGTCACGCGCATCTGCTCTGCCGCCTGGGGCGCCTTAGAGGAATCCTTCCACAGGATGGAGGCAAATCCCTCTGGGGAAAGGATGGTGTAAGTGGCATTCTCCATCATCCAGACTTCATTTCCCACCGCAAGGGCAAGGGCGCCCCCGCTGCCGCCTTCCCCAATCACAATGCTCAAGACTGGGACAGTCAGGTCAGACATCTCAAACAGATTGCGGGCAATGGCCTCGCCCTGCCCATGCTCTTCCGCCTCCATGCCGCAATATGCGCCCGGCGTGTCTACAAAGCAGACGATTGGGCGGCCAAACTTCTCTGCCTGGCGCATCAGGCGCAATGCTTTCCGATACCCTTCCGGGGCAGGCATGCCAAAGTTCCGGGTAATGTTTTCCTTGGTGGTCTTGCCCTTCTGCTGGCCGATGACCGTAACCGGGCAGCCGTCCAAGTAGCCGATGCCGCCCACAATGGCGCCGTCGTCCATCATATGGCGGTCGCCATGGAACTCCATAAAATCCGTGAAGATTTCATGGATATAATCTAAGGCGCTGGGCCGATCCTGCGCCCTGGCGCGCTGGATGCGGTCCCAGGCAGTCACCTTCCCCGGCCGGCTCTTCGGGCGGAAGAAAGATTTCACTTTCCTTGCCTTTGCGGCATCCTTTGGCGCCTGCGCGGACACCTCTGCCTGCGCTGCGCCTGCGCTTTTCCAAAAGCCCTTCGCATCTTCCGGCTGGCTTGCGCACTCCTGCCCCAATGGCCACAGTTCCCCTGCCTTTGGCCGGCGGTGCATGGCAATCAGCCGAGCCAAAGTCTCCTTTAAGTCCTCCCGCTCCACAATGCCGTCAATCAAGCCGTGTTCCACCAGGAACTCCGCCCGCTGGAACCCTTCCGGGAGCTTTTGGCGGATGGTCTGCTCAATGACCCGAGGCCCCGCAAAGCCCACTAAGGCTCCCGGCTCCGCTAAGATGACATCGCCTAACATGGCAAAGCTGGCGGTGACGCCTCCTGTGGTGGGGTCTGTCAGGACAGAAACATAGAGGAGGCCTGCCTGGGAATGGCGCTTTAAGGCGGCGGAGGTCTTGGCCATCTGCATCAGGGACACAATGCCCTCCTGCATCCTGGCGCCGCCGGAACAAGTAAATATAATGACGGGGAGCCCTTCCTTTGTGGCCCGCTCCACGGACCTGGTGATTTTCTCCCCTACCACGTAACCCATGCTTCCCATTAAGAAACGGCCATCACAGACACATAGGACGGCTTTCTCCCCATGGATGGTGCATACGCCGCAGGTGACTGCCTCGTCAATTTTCAGCCGTTCCTTTAAGCCGGCAATCTTCTGGGGGTAGTCTGGGTATTGCAGGGGGTCTTTGCCCTCCATCCCTTCCTCCCATTTTTCAAAGGAACCTTTATCCGCCACCATCTTCAGGCGCTTCCTGGTGGAAATGCGGAAGTACTTCCCGCATTTGTAGCACACATACCGGTTCTGCCGTACATCCTCCTTATAGAGGAGTTCCCCACAGGCGTCGCATTTTATCCACAGGCCCTCCGGCACCGTGGGCTGCTGCCTTGCAGGCACTTGAATGTAATTGGTCTTCTTAAATTTCAGCATTTATTTCCCTACTTTCCTTCTTCAAAATAATCTGGAATAAAATGGGTATTGATATCCCCGGACAAAAATACCGGATGGTCCAGCATCTCATATTGGAAGTCCAGGTTGGTGGTAACGCCGTCCACCACCACCTCGCCCAAGGCGCTGCGCATCTTGCGTATGGCGTCCTCCCTGTCCTCCCCATGCACGATGACTTTGGCCACCATGGAATCATAAAAAGGAGGGATGGAATAGCCATTGTAAAGGGCGGACTCAATCCGCACGCCGTTCCCGCCTGGGAAATGCAGGTCATTCACCGTCCCCGGGCAGGGCATGAATTTCCGGGCTGGGTCTTCCGCATTAATCCTACATTCAATGGCATGGCCTTTCAAGACCACGTCCTCCTGTCGGATGCGCAGGGGCTCCCCAGCCGCAATCCGAATCTGCTCTTTTACCAAATCGATGCCTGTCACCATTTCTGTTACGGGATGCTCTACTTGAATCCTGGTGTTCATTTCCATAAAATAGAAATTCTGGCCTTTGTCCAGCAAAAACTCAATCGTCCCCGCATTCTCATAATTTGCCGCCTTTGCCGCCTGCACGGCTGTCTGGCCCATGCGTTCCCTGAGATCCTGGCTGATGGCGCTGCAGGGGGATTCCTCCAGCATCTTCTGATGGTTCCTCTGGATGGAGCAGTCCCGCTCTCCCAGCCATACCACATGGCCAAATTTATCCGCCAGAATCTGTATCTCAATATGCCTGGGCTTCTCCACATATTTTTCAATATACATGGTGTTGTCGCCAAAGGCGTTGACAGACTCCTGCTGCGCCAGATGGAAGCAGTTCTCAAATTCCTCATGGCTGGCGGCCACCCGCATCCCTTTGCCGCCGCCGCCGGAAGAGGCCTTAATCATGACAGGGTACCCCATGCCGTCTGCAATTGCAAGGCCCCGTTCCGCCTCAAAGACAGGCTCCTTCGTCCCCGGCACCACCGGGATTCCTGCCTCTATCATGGTAGCCCTGGCCTGGGATTTATTGCCCATTTTTCCGATGACATCGCCGGAAGGCCCGATAAAGGCCAGCCCGCAGGTTGCGCACATATTGGCGAAGTGCTCGTTCTCTGACAAAAAGCCAAACCCCGGGTGGATGGCCTGAGCCTTGGTGGCAATCGCTGCGCTTAAGATGCGCTCCATATTCAAATAGCTGTCCGCAGGGGAGGCCTTCCCAATGCAGATTGCCTCGTCAGCCAATTGGGTGTGCAGCGCCTCCCGGTCCGCCTCGGAATACACCGCCACCGAGAGGATTCCCATCTCGCGGCAGGCTCTTATGATGCGCACGGCAATCTCCCCCCGGTTTGCAATCAATATTTTCTGAAACATATGAAAATGCTCCTTCCCATTCCCTATTCACCCTATGGCGAAGGTGAGCTCTGCGGAAACGGCCAGCTTCCCGTTGACGGTAGCCTTTGCGCTCCCAATGCCCACGGGGCCTTTCTGCCGGATAATCTCCACCTCCAGCATCAGCACGTCCCCAGGCACCACCTTCTGCTTAAACCGGGCGTTGTTGATGGCGCCAAAATAAGCCGTCTTCCCTTCAAAGCCAGGCTGGCTTAAGATAGCCACCGCCCCGGCCTGAGCCAGGGCCTCCACAATCAGCACCCCGGGCATGACCGGCTCCTTTGGGAAATGCCCGGCAAAAAAAGGTTCGTTGTAGCTGACGCATTTCTTCGCCAGAGCCCGCTTCCCTGGTTCCAGCTCTTCTATCGTATCCAGCAGCAAAAATGGCTGCCTGTGCGGGATAACCTCCATTATCTGCTTTATATCCATCAATGGCATACCCATCTCCTCCTAACCGATGACAAACAGCGGCTGGCCAAATTCCACCACTTCCTCATTTGAGACCAGCACTTCTTTGACTGTGCCCGCATAGTCGCTCTCAATCTCATTCATCAGCTTCATGGCCTCCACAATCCCCAGAACCTGACCTTTGGAGACGGTGTCGCCTACCTTCACGAACGGCTCAGACCCTGGATCCTGGGCGCTGTAGAAGGTGCCCACCAAGGGGGACTTCACCACGTTCCCTTCTGCATGGCCGCCTTTTTTATCCGGAAGGGCTGTCTCCCCCTCCAGTTCTAATTGGGTCAAATCCAGCATCCCTGCCGCGTCGCTTCCATTTACGGTAACCAGCTTCTGTTTCTTTTCCTTTTTCATGGAAATATTCACGCCGTTTTCCCGGTAAGCAAACTGTGTCAGTTCCGAATCAGAAACGGCCTGGATTAATTTTACCAAATTTTCAAATTCCATCCTGTCCTCCATTCTATGCCTGGTACTTCTTCAACAGCAGGCTGGCGTTATGCCCCCCGAACCCAAGGGAATTGGTCAGGGCGTACTGGAATTCCTTCTCTGCCCCCTGCCCCTTCATGTAATCCAGGTCCAGCTCTTCCTCACTTTCCTGTAAGCCCACTGTGGCATGGATATAGCTGTGGTTCATCTGGAGGATGCAGGCGATTGCCTCAACGGCTCCTGCCGCCCCTAACAGATGGCCGATCATGGACTTGGTGGAATTGATTTTCAGTTGATAAGCATGTTTCCCAAAAGCCTGCTTAATGGCCCTTGTCTCAAACAGATCGTTGTGGTGGGTGCTGGTCCCATGGGCGTTGATATATTCCACCTCCTCAGCGGAAACGCCTGCGTCCTTCATTGCGTTCATCATCGCCATGGCTGCGCCCATGCCGTCCTCTGCCGGCGACGTAATATGGTAAGCATCGCTGGTCGCCCCATACCCCACAACTTCTGCCAGGATATTTGCGCCCCGGGCCTTGGCATGTTCCAGCTCCTCCAGCACCACGACGCCTGCGCCTTCTCCCATCACAAAGCCGCTGCGGTCTTTGTCGAAGGGGATGGAACAGCGCGCCGGGTCATTGCTGGAGGAAAGGGCAGTCAGCGCCGTAAACCCGCCAATCCCAATAGGGGTAATGGAGCTTTCTGTCCCCCCTGCCAGCATGGCATCTGCATCCCCCATCTGGATGGTGCGGAAGGCCTCGCCAATGGAATGGGTGCCTGTGGCGCATGCCGTGACCACATTCAGGCTCTTTCCTTTCAGGCCATATTGGATAGACACGTTCCCAGCAGCCATATTGGTAATCATCAGGGGCACCAACAGGGGATTGATCCTGCCCGGCCCTTTCTCCAACAGCTTCTTGTGCTCGCGCTCCATCGCCTGGAGGCTCCCCACGCCGGAGCCGATGGCACAGCCCACCCGGTAGGGGTCTTCCTGCTCCATCTGGATGCCGGACTGTTCCATGGCCTCCTTGGCTGCCGCAACTGCATATTGGCAGAACAGTTCCATGCGCCTGGCAGATTTCGGATCCATATAATCCTTCCCCTGGAACCCTTTGACGCTGGCTGCCACCTTCACCTTAAAATCCGCTGTGTCGAATTGGGTAATCTCGCCGAATCCCGTTTTGCCGGATTTTAATGATTCCCAGTATTCCTCTGTATTTAATCCGATGGGGGTAATGGCCCCCATGCCGGTTACAACTACTCGTTTCATATATCCCTGTCAGGCACAGATCCCGCCGCATGTTACGTGTCCTAAGAAAGTGCCTTTCTCCTTTCTTCCATTCCTAATGATTATGCTCTTTGCCATAACCCAAGCCTTTACATCCCCATGCCGCCGTCTACCAGAAGCACCTGCCCCGTAATATAAGAGGCCTCCTCCGAAGCCAGGAAGCAGACCGCCTTGGCCACCTCTTCGGCCCTTCCGAAACGGCCGAAGGGAACCTGCCCCTTGCCTGCCTCCCTGGCGGCCTCGGAAAGCTTCTCTGTCATTTCCGTCTCAATAAATCCTGGGGCAACGGCATTTACCCGGATTTCCCGGGAAGCCAGCTCCCTTGCCAGGGACTTGGTGAACCCAATCACCCCTGCCTTGGAGGCCGCATAATTGGTCTGCCCTGCATTCCCCATGACGCCGGAGATAGAGGAAATGTTCACAATGCTGCCGGATTTCTGCCGAAGCATCTGCCTGGCGGCATGCCTGCAGGTATGGAACACGCCTTTTAAATTGGTGTCCAGCACATCGCCAAACTCCTCCTCCTTCATTTTGAGGATTAAGTTGTCCTTGGTTATCCCGGCATTGTTCACCAGGATATCCAAATGCTTATATTCTGAAATGACCTGCTTCATCATGGCCTCCACCGCCTCCGGATCCGCCACGCTGCACTGGAACACAGCCGCCTTGCCGCCCTTTTCCCGAATATTGGCCGCCACCGCCTCAGCTGCTTCCTTCGAGCCATTATAGTTTACAATCACGGCGGCCCCACAGGCTGCCAGCTCCTCGGCAATCGCTCTTCCGATTCCCTTTGACGCCCCGGTCACCAACGCCACTTTTCCTTCTAAATTCATAGTCCCTCCTAATTTTCCCGCAAGGCCTCCAATAACGCTTCCATATCCTCCACCGTATCCACATGGTACCCTGTGGCCTTCGGCGCAATTTTTTTCAGAAATGCGGTAAGGGTCTTCTTTGGGCCAATTTCTATAAAGGTGTCCACGCCATCGGCCGCCATGCGCTCCACGCTCTGCTGCCACCGCACGGAAGAGGATACCTGCCGCTCCAAAAGTCCCTTTACATCCGCCCTGTCCGTCACATATTCCGCCGTCACATTGGCGATGTAGGGGGTCTTAATCTCCCCAATCTGGACTTGCCCCAATTCTTCCGCCAGCTTCCTGCCGGCGCCCTCCAGCATACTGGAATGGAAAGGCCCGCTGACCTTCAAGGGGATGCAGCGCTTTGCCCCCGCTGCCTTCAGGCTCTCTGCCGCATTCTTCACAGCTGCCTCTTCCCCGCTGATGACCGCCTGCCCTGGGCAGTTGTAATTTGCCACGGCCACAATCCCTTCCGTCTCCTCGCAGATTCCTTCAATCGTCTCATTGTCAAGTCCCATAATGGCCGTCATCGCCCCGCCTGTGGGAACCGCCTCCTGCATATAGGCGCCGCGCTTTACCACCAGCGCCAGCGCATCATGGACAGACAGCACGCCAGATGCCGCCAAAGCCGCATATTCCCCCAGGCTCAGGCCTGCGTTCACATCGGAAGACACGCCATTTTCCTGCAGAACCTTTAAAATCGCAAGCTCCACCGTCAGCATCGCCACCTGGGTGTACTTTGTAATGTCTAGCTCCTCATTTTCTGTAAAAATCAATTTTTCCATAGACATGCCTGACACCTTATTGGCAATGCCAAACACTTCCTTCGCCCGATTGAACTTCTCGTAGAAATCCCTTCCCATTCCAGTGTACTGGGCGCCCTGCCCTGGAAAAACAAATGCAATCTTACCCATATCTACCTCATTCCTTGCATCAAGGCCGTAGCCTCTGCCATCATCTCATCTATGATTTCCTGGCAAGTCTGCTCTTTCTTCACCAAGCCGGCAATCTGGCCTGCCATCACAGTGCCGTGCTTTACGTCCCCTTCCATGACTGCCTTCCTCAGGGCGCCTACGGTCAGAAGCTCCAGCTCCTCAAAGGGCACGCCCTCCTGCTCCTTCTTCAGGTATTCCTTCGTCATCTGGTTGCGGAGCTGGCGGATGGGGTGGCCATGGCTCCTGCCCGTCACGGCGGAATCAATATCCTTGGCCTTGATGATGCGCTCTTTGTAATCCTTGTGGCAGATGGATTCCTTGGCCACCACAAAGCGGGTTCCCATCTGGACAGCCTCAGCGCCCAGCATAAACGCAGCCGCCATGCCCCTTCCATCGCCGATGCCGCCGGCTGCGATGACAGGGATCCCCACGGCGTCCACCACTTGCGGCACTAGGGTCATCGTCGTGGCCGAGCCGATATGCCCGCCGGATTCCGTGCCCTCTGCCACCAGGGCGTCTGCGCCTCCCCGCTCCATCATCCTGGCCAGGGCCACGCTTGCCACCACGGGAATCACCTTGCTCCCGGCAGCCTTCCACTGCTCCATGTACTTCCCGGGGTTCCCTGCGCCCGTGGTAATCACCGGCACCTTCTCTTCCACAAGCACCTGCGCCACCTGGTCTGCATAGGGGCTTAGGAGCATCACATTCACGCCAATCGGCTTATCGGTAATCTCCCTCGCCTTGCGGATTTCATCCCGCACCCACTCTGCCGGGGCATTGGCTGCTCCGATAATGCCCAAGCCCCCGGCTGCGGAAACAGCCGCTGCCAGGCTATGCTCTGCCACCCATGCCATCCCCCCCTGGATAATGGGGGCCTCAATCTGCAAAAGCTCCGTAATCTTTGTCTTCATCCTACTATATCCTCCGAATTCCTATCCTGACTTCCTGCTGCCATGCCCTTTGCCCTGTGCGCTTTCCTACTCTACGCCTTTTTCCTTCAGGTACTCCACAACATCCCCAACGGTC
>CAOKUK010000095.1 GCA_948472595.1 uncultured Eubacterium sp. | reverse complement strand
GGATAACGTAGACGTAATACTTGCATCTAAGTTTGAGGGGTATGCCGATTTTACATATTCTTCTTCGAATGAGGAGGTTGCGTCTGTCGATTCCAATACAGGTGTTATTACGGCCAGGAAGGAAGGCGTCACAGAACTTTCTACAAGGATAACGGTTGGAAGTAAGTCTTGCTGTAAAAAAAGCACAGTGACTGTGTATGGTTCTCATCCAGATTCATTCGCTACATATAATTTTGATGCTGCTGAAAATAGATTGGAAGGCACTTTGGGAGAGGGTGTAGAATTATATTCTAAAGGAATGAATCCTTATAATGAGGCGGCGGTTTTTGGAGTCGGTCGGAGTGGTAAAGAGGGAGACTTTGCACTCCAAACAGAAGAAGGAAAATATGGGTTCAAATTGCCGCATAATAAGTTCCTTCAAAATTATTCCGTTTCTTTTTGGGTAAAACTTACGACTTTGCCACATTGGTGTTCTTCTGCAGTATTCGTGGGGAAGGGTGACCCGGCAGCAGAATGGATATCATTAGGAGGGAATAGTAACGGCAGTTTGATATGCTGGAGCTCAGGCGATAAAAGAAATGGATATACAAATGTTAAAGCTGATGAATGGACGATGTTTACCCTTGTTCAAAAGGGAAAGAATGTAAATATTTATCAAAATGGAAAAAAATTGGATCTTAAAAATGAATGGGCGAGAGGCCTGAGATTGGATGGGCAATTTATTTCTTTTGGTGTAAACCCGTGGGATGATGTGATTTCAGGTTTTTATGATGATGTTGATGTATTTGATGTCGCTTTGAGTGAATCGCAAGTTGCAGCAAAGTATTTGCAGACAGCAACAAGGGATGAAAGAAGGGCATTTGTGGGAGTGCCAAGTGACGAAGAATTTTCCTTTGTAACAGAAAACCTCACGCTCCCAACAGATGCAAACGGCGTAGAAATCGCATGGGAGAGCAGCGATGCCAGTCTTATTTCTGATACAGGAGAAATAACTGCAAAAGAAATGGACGGAAGCACGGTGACATTGACTGCTACTGCAACATATGAAGGCGAAAAAATATTTGAGGAAGCTTTTGAAGCGACTTTAGGTGCGGAAATCATCTTGAAGTATGTAGATGAGGATGGAAACGAGTTAAAAGCAAATGGCAAAGTAGCAGAAAAAGTAAAGGTAGGGGCTGACTATACCCATGTTGTTTCATCAGATGATGAAGTGCTTACCAATGGCGAAGGCTCTTTGGCAAAGACTTATATAGTTGATACAGACAATACCAATCTGACGGTAACTAATGTTTCAACCGGCAACAGGACAGTTACGATTCGATACAGGCCGGATGAAATTGCAGAGGTAACAGATCCGTCAACAATTTATGTGATTGATGGAAACACTCCGATACTCCCGAAAAAATTAGCTGCCACGACGGAAGCGGGTAAAAATGTAGAAGTGTCAGTTACGTGGAACCAAATTGGGAAATTGACAGTAGGTGACAACCAGGTGAAAGGCGCTGTCCAGGGCTTTGGGAGAGAAGTGACTGCACCTGTCCATGTTTTTGCATGCGATCAAAGTTTGCCGGAGAAGACAGCGGCCAAAGGTGATAAAAAGCTGTCATTTGACGAGGGGAAAGAGTATCAGGGATTGATTGAGACAGAATATGATATTACCGCTACAGATGGCGCAAATGGATTCCCAACGGATGCTAACAGAGTCGCCATTAATTATATGGGGAAAGGCGAGACAAATGTTTGGTACAATTCTGCGACATCACTTCGTTTTGAGCCATCAAAAGCAGGAGCTGATGAAAGTGGATATTTCTATGCCCTAGGAGGAAATGGAGAAGGAGGAGATGCAGCAGCGAGCGGAGTTGTAAAATCTCCTGCAAGTATGGCAGAAGCAGAAGGATGGGGAATGCTGTTTGACCCATCAAAGACATACCACGTGCGGACGCAGATTGATACAAGGAATGCGACAGACAATGCAAAATTCCGTATGTGGGTGACAGACGAAGATGGTAAGACGGTAGAGTTGACAAAAGATGCGCCATTAGGTTTCCGAAAGTATAATAAAGGAACTATTGACGGTTATTTTGTTGGCGATTCTGGATTTAAAATTGCAAACCACAAGATTAGTTGGCAGAATGGCTATGCCACGAAGCATCTGCAAAAATTCTACAAAAATAGTGAAGGACAAAATGTATTATTTGACGAAAAAATAACAAAAGAAGTGCCAGGCAAGCAAACAGTGCCAAATGTGGCAGAAAAGCGTGAAGTGAATGGGACAACTTATTATAGAAATGATGCAGAGTCTGGCTGGCAAAGGGACGATGGCGTAACTCCGGACGGCAATGCGGAAGCGGGAAAGACGATTTTCTATCGCGTATACTATGAATTGCCGGAAGTTCAAAGTTATGCTCCGATTTCCGTGGAGACTCGCATGGGTGGAGAGCCGGCGTTGCCGACAGAGACGACAGTGGTGTTCAAAGGCGGAATGAGAAGGCTGGAGGCTATTGTATGGGATAAAATAAATCCGGAGCAATATGCGGATGTAGGCAGCTTTAAAGCGACAGGCAAGTTCAAAGATTTTGGTGCGCCTGTGGAAGCAACTGTCACAGTAAGCCCGGTTTCTGCGTTCTTGATGGCAGATTATACTTTTGATGGCGATGAGCTGACTGACGCAAGCGGCAATAAGGCTGCGGCAGAAAAAGGCGCGCAGGTGACTTCTGTCCCAGGGTTGAAAGGAAATGCGGTGCAGCTTCCGGATATGGGTTCAGCAAATACGGAAGGCGTAATCAAATTGCCAGGGAATCTCTTGGAGAGGTATGGTAAGGTTCAGGATGATTTCACAGTCTCCATGTATATGAAGCTAAAGGATGACGGCAATGGCGGAAACTTTGACCAGCAGGCCATGGCAATGGCGCTTCATGCGGAAAGGTTTGATAAATGGGGTACTGGGGCAAATGTCAGAAATCACATTGCCTTGATAAACAGGTATAGCAATTGGGCCGGTAAACCAGAAGAGAACAGCGGCTTATGGGTAGAGTACAGCAGTGCAAGTGGAAATTCCAAATTGGGGAGCAGCGGCTCCGCATACCCGACAAAAGCCGGAAAATGGGAGCATATTGCAATTGTGACAAAAGCTTCTTCCGGCGAGGCGTGGCTATATCGGAATGGAAAAGAAGTAGGCCATGTGACCGATGTTAAGGCTAAGGCATCTGAATTGACTGGCCGTCTCAATTACCTGGGATATTCCGATTGGCTGGATCGCAACCAGGCAGCGTCTTACGATGAGCTGCGTGTATATGGCACGGCATTGCGGGCGGACGAAATCAAGACACTCTGCGATTCCGGGTTTAAGGCACAGCTGACCAGCGCCATGGAAAGGCTGGAAATTGGATACACAGAAGGCGACAGCGCACAGAATGTAACCTCAAAGCTGACCCTTCCAGAGACCGTGGAGACGGTAGACGGCGTGGACGTTAAAGTGGACTGGAAGAGCGACAGGGAAGGGATTATTACAAATGAAGGGCTGGTAGTCCGCCCGAATGTGGACACAGAAGTCACCTTAACCGCCACAGTTTCAGTGGCAGATGCATCTTCCGCCACAGGCGCTGCAATCTGCAGTGACACAAAGGCCTTTAAAGTTACGGTGGAACAAAGCGCGCAAGTGACGTTTGAGGTGTTGGACAGCAATATTGCAAGGGCAGAAGCGGTATATAAGGCAGCAGAGACAGAGAAGACCTATACGGCAGATTCTATGAAAGCGTTAAAAGACGTAATAGACGCTGCCAAGGCATTGAAAGAAAAAGAAGATGTGACAAAGGAAGAGGTCGCCGAGGCTGCCGCTGGGTTGAATGCGGCCATTACAGGCGATGCGGCTTTGCTGAAATTAAAGAGTTTGGAGCAGTTAGAGGATGTGCTTGCAGCTTATTATCCGCTTGCGGAAAATGCGGAAGATGCCACTGCGCATAAGAAGCACGGCACGGCAACGGATAAGGTGACGTTCAATGGAAGCGGCGGCGCAACTTTTGTAAAGACAGGCAGCCGCCAGAGCGTGATTGACCTTCCGGTTGACTTGTTCCAGGATAAGGATCAGCTGACGGTATCTTTCTGGGCAAAAAATACAGATGCTGATAATAATCGAAACCATGCAGTGTTTGGAATCGGTTCCGGCACAACGCCTGCTCCTGAATCAGAGAATGCTTTTAAATATGTATTAATTAACCCGAATAAGAATGGGAAGCTGAAGGTTGTGGCGTCTAAAAAGGACTCCTACAACGGTGAGGCAGGCTATAAAGATGGGGTTGCCCCATTTGAGAAAAATGAGTGGATTCATGTTGCCGTTGTGTTCAATGGCGCGAAAATGTCGGTATATAAAAATGGGGCGCTTGCAGGGGAGCCTGTTGATACCGGAATTACGGTTACAGACCTGGGTGCGCTTACGAATGCCAGCATCGGGAATTCCATTTATGGAGATTCAAGACATGAAAATAGCAACTTGGACAAAGATTTTGAAGGATCTGTAAAGAATTTCCGCATATACCATGCCTCTTTGGCAAATTCGCAGGTAAATGCTATTTATACAGATGAGGCTCGAAGCGGGCTGGAAGATGCCGAAGCTGATTTGGTGAAGGCTATGAAAGCCACTCCGTTAGAAAGTGGAAGGTATTCTGTGATTGTGACAGGGAATGCCATTAACTTGCCATTGTCTGGAGGCCAGGGGGAGACTATTAGGTGGACTTCAAATGATAGTGAGGTTATCAATGTGGGGACTGGAATGACTTCTCCAGGGACAGTGACGCCAGTCAAAGGCCAGGAAGTGAGGGCGACTTTAGTCGGCATTATTGATTTGCACGGTGAGACTCGAAGGGTGGTATTCGTCTGCCATGTATATGATGTTTCCGAACTCACAGCCCTAGTGGCGGAAATCGAGGCCTTAACCGCCGAAGACTACACATCCGGAACCTGGACGTCCCTTTTTGAAAAAGTGACGGCAGCCAAGGATATCATGAAGGCGCCCGCAAGCGTGCAGGCAATTGACGATGCGATTGCAGCCTTGACAGCTGCCAAGGAAGCATTAGTGGAAATCAAGCCATTGGCAGATTTAGTGAAGCAGTTCCAGGAGAAGCACCCGGAAGAGGATCAGGAGAAGTACACAACGGCAAGCTGGGAAACATACCAGGATGTCATGACAGTCGCCCGGGAATTATTAAAGGACGAAAATGCTTCGAAAGAAGACATAGATACTGCCAAGACATCCTTAGAGAAAGCCGAGGCGGAATTGAAGCCGAGTGACAAGACAGAATTGAACAAAGTGATTGCCCAGGTGAAGGAAGCCGATTACCAGCAGGCGGATTACACCAAGGCCAGCTGGGATGCTTTAAGCACAGCCTTGACAGCTGCCGAGGCAGTGGAAAATGGCGCAGAACAGGAAGTGATTGACGCAGTCAAAGCCACATTGGAGGAAGCCGTTGCAGGACTGGTAAGCGTTAAGGCGTTGAAGGAAGCCATTGCAGAGACGGAAGCATTCTTGGAGGAGATTGGCCAGGAAGGGGTGGCCGGATACACCAAGGCCAGCGTCGGCGCATTGCAGGAAGCCCTTTTAGGCGCAAAATCCATTGCGGATGATGCGGATCAGGCTACTGTGAATGCAGTCCAAAAAGCATTAACGGACGCCAAGACGGGTCTGGTAAGCTTAGAAGCCATTGATGCGGCTCTGGCGAAAGTGGAGACGGCACAGGCGGATTACACCGTAGCCAGCTGGAAAGCATACCAAGGCGCCATTGATGCCGCCAAGGCATTGAAGGACAGCACGGAGAATGTGACAAAAGGACAGGTTGACGCAGCTGCCCAGGCAATTGATACAGCCCATGCAGGCTTGGTCAGCGTGGCAGGGCTTCGCGCAGAAATTGAAAAGCAGAGGAAAGTACAGGAAATCAACTACGCCGCAGAAGGCTGGAAGAACTTTGAGGCAGCCATCGCAGCGGCAGAAGCATTGCTCACCCAAGAGACGGAAGTGACAGCGGCAGACATAGAAGCAGCCATCGCAGCGATGGATACCGCTTTTGGGCAACTGAAGGAGCGCAAGAAGGCTGAATTGAATAAGCGGATTGACGAAATCAAGAAGCTGGCAGAATCCGGCGATTACGTGAAGTATGGCATGGATATCGTGCTGGCTCGCGCAGCAGAGCTGCAGGCAGAGGTTCCGGACGATGCGGAAGAGGCGCAAGTGAAGGCAGCCATTGCCGAGCTGAATGAGCTTTTGGAGCAGAATGGCATCAGCGTTGTGTCCTTGAAGAAGGCAGCAGAGGCAGCAGAGGCCATCCTGCCGAACTTGGCAGATTACATGGCAGATGGGCGCAAGGAATTCCAGGACGCCTACGAAGCAGCCAAGGCGCTGTTGGAAAAGGCACAAAGCGGCGAAGAGGTGACAGCAGCGGAGCTTAAGGCAGCGGAAGACCGCTTGAAGGCAGCCCAAAATGCCCTTACGAAGAGGGGCGACCTTAGCGAGATGATTGAACAGGCGAACGCTCTGTTGGCAAATGGGGACAAATATACGCCGGAGAGCAAGAAAGCCTTAGAAGATGCAATTGCAAATGCAGTGAAGGTAAATGACAGTGCGGACAGCACCAAGGCTGATTTTGAAAGCGCAGAGAAAGCCCTTCGGGAAGCCATGGACGGGCTGAAGGAAACTTCTGATAAGAGCGCATTGGAAGCATTGGTAAATCAAGCAAAGTCCAAGAAGCAGGAAGACTATACAGAGTCTAGTTGGAAACCGTTCCAGGAAGCTTTGGCAGCTGCAGAGGAAGTGCTGAAGGATGAGAATAGCGCCCAGGCAGCGCTGGACGCAGCAAGGGAAGCGCTGCAGGAAGCCATGGACGGATTGAAGGATAAGGCCGACAAGGGCGCATTGGAAGCTCTGGTAAATCAGGCAAAGGCTAAGAAGCAGGAAGACTATACCGCAACGAGCTGGGCGCCGTTTCAGGAAGCCTTGGCAGACGCCGAGAAGGTTTTGGAGGATGCGGGAAGCGCCCAGGCAGTTCTGGATGCGGCAAAGGAAGCGCTGCAGGCAGCCATGGATGGGCTGAAAGAGAGAGCCGACAAGAACGCATTGGAAGCTTTGATTGCGCAGGCCAAGGAAAAGAACCAGGATGTGTACACGCCAACGAGCTGGGCGCCGTTCCAGGAAGCTTTGGCAGCCGCAGAGGAGCTATGCAAAGACGCAGACGCCTCTCAGCAGGATGTGGATGCAGCCAAGGAAGCTTTGCAGGCAGCTATGGGCAGATTGACAGAGAGGGCGGATAAGACCTCATTGGAAGCTTTGGCGGCTCAGGCAAGGGCTAAGGACGAGAAAGACTATACAGCGGAAAGCTGGGTTGCTTTCCAAGAAGCCTTGGCAAATGCAGAGGATATATTAAAAGATGCAGACAGCACCCAGCATGCTTTGCAGGCGGCAGAGGATGCGCTGTCCATGGCCATGGGCAGGCTGGTGGAGAAGGCAAATCTCCAGGAAGTGGAGGATTTGAAGGCAGAAATTGACAATGTAGGGAAGCTGGAGCCTTCTGCAGGCAATTACACCAGCGGCAGCTGGAAGGCAGTGGAAGCAGCAAGGAAAGAAGCACAGGAAGCCGTAAGGAAGGGCACGAAAGAAGAGATAGAGGCAGCCAAGGCAGCTTTACAGGAAGCCGTAAGCCGTCTGGTGGATATCTCAGCTTTGCAGGCGGCGATTGAAGCGGCAGGCAGCCTGCGCCAGGAACTTTACACCAGGGCGACATGGAGCGTCTTCCAGGAAGCCTTGGCAAAGGCCAGGATTACAGCGGCAGAGAGCCTTGCATCCCAAGAGGCAGTCAACGAAGCCAACAAAGCTTTAGAGGAAGCGAAGGCGGCTTTGGCAGTGAAGGCAGACACCAGGGAGCTGAGCATCCGGATAGAGGAAGCCACAGCGCTCGTGCAGTCAGAAGAGTATACTTATGAGAGCCGGGAAGCCCTTCGGAAGGCTCTGGCAGCGGCACAGGAAGCGATTTCCCAAGAGAAGACCCAGGAAGAGGTGAATGCGGCGGCAGCGGCTATCGAGGCGGCCAAGAGCCAGCTGGCAAGGCCGGCAGACAAGACAGACCTGAACCTTCGGGTGGAAGAGATGGAAGCCTTTACGGGCTCTGGCAGCGGCACAGGGGCTCAGTACGTGGGCAAGACATGGGAAAACCTTCTGAAAGCATTGGAAGATGCGAAAAAAGCAGCGGCAGGCAATGCCAGCAGCGAAGAGGTGGCGGCTGCATTGCAGAAGCTGAACGACGCTTTCGCAGCCCTTCAGGTGCGCGGCGACAAGACCATGCTGAACAGGCAGATTGAGGAAATCAGCGCTTTGGATAGTGCGCTTTATGAAAACTGGGCAGCCGTGCAGGCAGCGTTGGATGACGCCAAGAAAGTTCAGGAGAATCCGGACGCCCTGCAGAATGAAATCAATGCGGCAGCAGAATCCTTGGCAGAAGCAAGGGAAGCTTTGAAGATTGCAGAATACAAGGTGACCTTCGATGCGGCAAACGGCACAGAGGCAGAGAACGTTTCTGTTATGGCCGGGAGCACAGTGTCAGAGCCGCCAATGCCATCCAGGGCAGGCTATGCCTTCGCAGGGTGGTTTGCAGGGGACGCAGCCTTTGACTTTGGCGCGCCAATCCATGCGGACGTCACAGTCACTGCAAAATGGGAAAAGATTGTCCTCCCATCCATCAGCGGCGCAAAGGTCAAGGTGGCAAAGGCCGTATACAACGGCAAGGCAAGGAAGCCGGAAGTGACCGTGAAGCTGAACGGCAAGACGTTAGTCCAAGGCATTGACTTCACAGTGAAGTACAGCAACAATGTGAAGGTGGGCCAGGCCACAGTCACCATCAAAGGCATCGGGGCATATGCCGGGAGCAAGTCCGTCAAGTTCAACATTGCGCCTGCCAAGGTGAAGGCCATGAAGCTAGTGAGCAAGAAAGGCAAGAAAGTGGCCGTGAAATTCCAAAAGGGCGCTGGAGTGAAGGGA
>CAOKUK010000094.1 GCA_948472595.1 uncultured Eubacterium sp. | reverse complement strand
AGAACGCCGTGGTGTTGGACGAGGAGGCCTTGAAGGGCTTTATGGTGGGCACTTTCGGAGGCGAGCAGAAAAAGAGCGGGATTCAGTTCTGCGCTGCGGACGGGAGGCTGGTGTATGCCAATAAGGAGATGGAAATCCCTACAGGCCTTCTGGAAGCCGTGAAGGATACCGGCAAAAGCTATATGCAGGTGGAGAGCTACCAGCTCTACATTGCCTCTGCAGAGAGCATGGAGGGGAAGGCCTATTTTGTGGTTACGGAAAATGACATTGCGGATGTGGTGGAAGTCCATGAGAGCATGCTGCGCCAAATCCTGGCCATCAGCATGGGATGTGCCATAGGGATTGCCTTCATCCTCCTGATTGTGGTGAAAATGCTGCTGCATCCTTTGCAGAAAATCAACGAGGGAACCAGGGCCATTGCCCAGGGCAGCTATGAGAAGCGCATTCCGGAAAGGGGCCACGACGAGCTGTCCGAGCTTGCCCACAACATGAATCGGATGGCTCGGGCGGTGGAGCAGAACGTGCGCGCTTTAGAGGACGTGGCGGAGGACAGGAAGCACTTCATTGACAACCTTTCCCATGAGATGAAGACGCCCCTGACCTCCATCCTGGGCTTTTCCGACCTGCTGCAGATTAAGAAGGATATTTCAGAAGAAAGCCGCATTGAGTATGCCGGAATTATCAAGGAAGAAGCCAGCCGCATGCGCACCCTGTCCGGGAAGCTGATGGAGCTGATTACCGTAGGGGAGGCCAACTTGGAGTGGAAGGAGGAAGACATGGGGCAGCTTTTTGAGGAGATTGGGGTTTCCCTAAAGGTCATCACCGACAATCACCATATGCAGTTCTCCTGTGCCTCAGAGTCTGGCGTCTTGTGTGTGGATCGGGAGCTTTTTAAGTCCCTCCTGTACAACCTGGTGGACAATGCGGTGAAGGCTTCTGGGGAAGGCGCAAGCATTCAAGTGGAAGGGCATTTTGAGCAGGGGGAATTCTGCATTCGGGTGTCAGACGAGGGCGTTGGAATCCCTGAGGAGGAAATTGCAAAAATCACTCAGGCCTTCTATATGGTGGACAAGGCCAGGGGCAGGGCAAGCGGCGGCGCAGGGCTTGGGCTCGCCCTATGTGCGGAAATCATTTCCCTCCACCGGGGCTCCCTGCAGTTTGAGAGCAGGCTGGGGGAGGGGACTAGCGTCTTAATCCGCATGAAAGGGGGGAAGCGCCATGCATAAGGTAAAATCCATGCTTCTGACCCTCCTGTGCATGGGGGTAGTCCTGTGCGTTGGCTATCTGATGATTATGGAGAGCGGGCGGCGGGTCTTAGAAAATGGGATTATGCTGGAAGAGACGGATTACGAGAGCACCAGCTCCAATATCTTCTATGGCAAGATTGAGGAGGATATAGAGCTGTTCCCCTGGAATTACTATCCCGGGGATGACGCAGAGGTCGGATGGAGTTCGGAGCTTGGCACACACCCGCTTTTCCAATTCTCTATCATGGCAAGCGACCCGGATATTGTCGATGTGATGGAGGAGGAGCTGAAGTCCCTGCAGAGCTGGTACCTGTGCCGAATGATTGCCTACAAAGCCGATTGCGAGGCGGCCGAAGTGTGGGATATTTATAATAGAAGGCAGCATACCCTGATGGATGAGATACGCATGGTGGAAAGCTCCCCGATTGGCTACCTTTATTTCTATCAGGACACCCTAAACCTGAATGGGAAGCGGTATCAAGTGCGGATTTGCTTCACGCAATGGAATGTCATCAGCTTTATCTGCATGGAAGAAAGGATTGGGGAAAGCCGGGAGAGCGAAGCGGCTCAGGATGCAAGCAAGGGTCAGGGGAGCGGCAAAGCCAAAGGGTCGGGAGTGAGCCAGGGAGGGGAAGCCGCCCAGGACAGCGGGAGTCAGGAAGCCGGCAAATCCCAAGGGACAAGCGAGAGCCAGGGAGAGGAAGCCGCTCAGGATGCAAGCGTAAGCCGGGGAGGGGAAGCTGCCCAGGGTGCAAGCGAGAGCCAGGGAGGGGAAGCCGGCAAATCCCAAGGGATGGGCGTAAGCCAGGGAAGCGGAGCGTCCCAAGATACAGGCGAAAGCCAGGGCGCTGCCCAAACCCAAGATGCGGGCGGCTATTCCCTGCCAGGTGAGAGGCAGAAAGCTTGGGAAGAAGGCAAGGAAAAGCTGGTGGAGCTTTTAGGGGAATCCGAGGCGCAGATGGAGGAATATTTTGCATATATGACGTTCTTGCGGGAATGGGATGACACGGCGTTCTATATGGAGGACAAGGATGAATATGTGAATTGTTATCTGAAAAGCCTCCAATGGCTGGATCGGATCCAAAAAGGGGAGGAGGAAAAGGATGAGGAGCTGTCCCGCATTTTGTGGCGGATAGATGAGATAAAGATGCAGGAAAACGGCATGTTTAGCCAGGAGAATGATGCAGACGTTAAAATTGAGGAGGAAAAAGGGAATTTGGAAGAGACAGAGGCAGAAGCAGGGGCAAAAGTGGGGGCGATAAACAGCGCTGCCCCCGAGGTGGACTATGATCTGTTAGAAGAGCCGGCGGAGACGTCTCCCAGCTTTTCCTACCAGATTGTGGATTTGAAAGATATGATCCTGCTTTTGATGCAGGGGGAAAACAATACCATCGGCATTTTTTACGACCCCATTGCCCAGGAGTTTTGCGGGTATAATTATTTCTATGAATATTAAACGCAGCAAAAGAATGATGAAGAAAGAAGGCGCCCCATATGGAGAATACAGTAATAACCTTGAAAAAAGGAGAGGGCAGGACCATAAAGTCCGGCGGCATGTGGATTTATGACAATGAGATTGCATCTGTCGCCGGGGACTGCCAGCCCGGCAGCATTGTGGATGTGCAGGATTTTGACGGCTACCCCATGGGGAAGGGCTTTATCAACCCCCATTCGAAAATCCGCATCCGCATGATGACTCGGAAAAAAGATCAGGAGATAGACAGCGCATTCCTGAAAATGCGCCTCCAGGACGCCTGGGATTACCGCAAGAAAACGGTGGACACCAGCGCCTGCCGCATTGTCTTCGGCGAGGCGGACTGGCTGCCGGGGCTTGTGATAGACAAATTTTCAGACGTGCTGGTGGTGCAGTCCCTGGCTCTGGGCATTGACCGGCTCAAAGAAGAAATCATTGCAGCCTTAAAAGGAATCCTGGAGGCAGACGGCGTGCAGATTCGCGGCGTATACGAGCGCAGCGATGCGAAGGTGCGCAGGCAGGAGGGCATGGAGCTTGCCAAAGGCTTCTTGGGGCCGGCCTTTGACACCAAGGTGGAAATCCAGGAAAATGGCATCCGCTACCTGGTGGACGTCAAGGAAGGGCAGAAGACAGGCTTTTTCCTGGATCAGAAATACAATCGGAAGGCCATCCGTCCCCTCTGCCGGGGCGCAGAGGTCTTAGACTGCTTTACCCATACAGGATCTTTTGCCCTGAACGCCGGGGCGGCAGGCGCCCGGAAAGTCCTGGGCGTGGACGCCTCCATGCTGGCCATTGACCAGGCCAGGGAAAACGCCGCCTTAAACGGGCTGGAGGAAACCGTAGAATTCCAATGCGCAGACGTATTTGAGCTGCTGCCGGAACTTGAGCGGAAGGGAAAGAAGTATGACGTGGTAATCTTAGACCCCCCAGCCTTCACCAAGTCCCGCAATTCCATCAAGAATGCCGTGAAGGGTTATCGGGAAATCAACCTGCGGGCCATGAAGCTCATCAAGGACGGCGGCTATTTGGCCACCTGCTCATGCTCCCATTTCATGGACTGCGAGCTGTTTGCAAAGACCATCCGCCAGGCGGCGGCCAACGCCCACAAGAGGCTGCGCCAGGTGGAATACCGCACCCAGGCGCCGGATCACCCTATCCTGTGGGCGGCAGAGGAATCCTATTATTTAAAATTTTACATCTTCCAGGTGTGCGCAGAGAAGTAGGCGCAGAAAGGCCGGTAAATGCAGTATTTCTGCGGATCTTGGTATATTGCAGATTTCCATGTATCAGATGGGGAAGAAATATACAGGGAAGTTAATGTAGAAGATTGTGCAGAGAATATTGGGAAAAATGCTATAAAAGGAACCAGCCAATCATAGTCCCCTGCGATAATAACCAGAATTTAGTCATTTTATGAAAATTTATATGATTGGATTGATTTTGTCTGTGCTTGCAGACATTTTTAAAGAAACAGAACCGGGATTGTTTCTTTAAAATCAGCGGCTGGTCACTTGCAGCAGGGTTCTTGATTCGTGAAATCAGTCAACGCTGATTGCATATTAATTAGGGAAATGTTATAATAAGCGTAATGACAAGGTGCATTCTGGGACGGGAGCATAGGCCAATGGCAGAATATTTGCCCCTATGTGCGATTGAAAAGTTGTTTTTGAATAGTTCCGAAGGAAAATGAGAAGAGGTGGTGCAAATTGAATCTTTCCATGAATAAAAAACCTCCAATCAGGCTGGAGGATATGGCTGCCTCTATGGGCAGGAAGGTGCAAAAGCCTTGTCGGCTTCAGCAACGGACGGGAAACGCCGCCCGCCTGTCAGCGCAAAGCCCATCCTGCTCAGTGGCGACGGCGTCCATTCCACCCCGCCCAGCGGCAGCGGCGTCCACCCCATCTCACCCAGTGCCAGCAGCGTCCAACCCGAGGACAGGCAGCCTTGCCCCGGCATCTAACGTAGGGGCGGGCCGGACGCCGGATGCATTCCCGCCGCCAGTTAGGCGTAAGGCGCTGTCGGGGAGAAGGCTGCAGAAGGGCCAGAAGGTATCTCTTGCGGAACAAGGCGTCCCGCTGCACCAAGTGGAGGTATCCATTGGCTGGAATGCCAAGAACCCGGCTTGCGACCTGGACGCCTCGGCCTTTTTGCTGTCTGGCAGCAACAAAGTGGTGGGGGATGAGTGGTTTGTTTTTTATGGGCAGGAAAGGAGCCCGGATGGGAGCGTCCTGCATCATGGGGATAACATGGGCGGTGCAGGCGAATCCCTTACTGTAAATTGGGGGAGGATGGATTCCAGGGTCAAGAAAATCGTATTTACCATTACGATTAATGAGGCTCTCAAGCGCGGATTGAATTTCGGCATGGTGTCCGATGCCTTTATAGAGCTGCGCAGCCCGGCCACAGGGAAAGGGCTCCTGTATTTTGAGCTGGAAGAGTATTACAGCAATGTCACCTCCATGATGGTGGGGGAGTTGTATGAGCGGAACGGGGAATGGAAATTCCATGCGATCGGAAATGGCGTGGCTAGGGATTTGGCAGGCCTGTGTGAATTTTATGGCGTAAATGTGTCAGGCTAAGGGGAAGCGTTGCGCTTGCCCTGCTTGCGGCATGGATGCAGAATATAAAGCGGAGGTATTGATGTTACAACTAGACGTAGTGAACGAACTGACACTGATGGTTACATCAGACGGAAGGGGTCAGGATACCCTTTTTACGAAAGCGGGCGCTTTCGTTGGCGGGGAATGCCAGGGAAGCAAAAATTTTAAATTTGAGAAATGCCTTTTAGGGCCGGAGGGCAACCCCATGCGAGCCTTGATTGGGCAGATAGGGCGCCGTTTTACAGGGGAGAACATGCCCTTGATGAAGGTCATGATGAATGGGCCTTCCACGACATACTACGCCAATGACGAGCAGCATGTGGTGGTGGTGCCCCTGCGGCAAGGGGAGACCCTGTCCGTGGAGTCCGAGAACCTGCTGGCATTTACGGATGACTGCAAGTACGGCATACGCTTCCTGGCGCAGGGAATCATTTCCCAGAAGGGCTGGGCCACGTCCACCTTGACAGGGCAAGGGCCGAATGCCTATGTGGCAGTCCTGGCGGAAGGGAACCCCATCATCTTAAGCAACGAGCAGAACGGCGGGACATTGGAGGCAGACCCGGACGCCGTGGTATGCTGGACGGGCTCCGACCCCAGCTTTGAGCTTGACATGTCCTGGAAGAACCTCTTAGGCTCTCGGGGGGCGTCCGGCGAGAGTTATATGTTCCAATGGTCGCCGCACCAGCGGGCATGCGTCCTCATCCAGCCCAAGGAGCGCAAGTCCGGCGTCAATATCGGCATGGACGGGGGCTCCATGGGGCAGCGCGCCACAAGGCAGACCTGGGGCAGGTAGCAATGCCCCCAAAAGCGCTGCGCCGGGCATTGCCTGAGGCAGTCTGGGCAGGCAGCGGCTAAGCGTTACAGGATAGAGTTTACATATTCTTTACAAATGCCTGCCTTTTTTCTATCAGCTATCCGCTATAATGTATTTATTGCCTCAGAGGATAAATATCACAGCATTTGGGGGGGCCATGAAGAAAATTTTAGTAATCGAAGATGAAATAGCCATAAATGACTTAATCTGCCTGAATCTGGAAATAGCCGGATACCAGCCCATCCCTTTTCTGGACGGCATGGAGTTTAGCCGGCATTTGCAGCGGCAGGACAGCTACGACTTGGCTCTGTTGGACATTATGCTCCCGGGCAAGGACGGCTTTGAGCTCTTAGGGGAGCTGAAGGAGCATAAAATCCCTGTCATCTACCTGACAGCCAAGGGGGATTTGCCCAGCAAGGTGAAGGGACTGCGCAGCGGCGCAGAGGACTACCTTGTCAAGCCTTTTGAGATGCTGGAGCTCTTGGTGCGCATTGACAATGTGCTTAAGCGCTTCGGCAGGGAAGAGGCGGAAGAAATCCATATCAAGGACGTGGTGATCAATGAGAAAAAGCGCACCGTCCACAAGGGCGGCATAGAAATCCCCATGCAGCCCATGGAGTTCGACTGCCTGCTGACCTTCTGGAAATACAGGAACCGCGTCATGACCAGGGAGCAGATTTTGAACATCCTCTGGGGCGTGGATTTTGAAGGGGAGAGCCGGACGGTGGACGTCCATGTGGGGAATATCCGCAAAAAATTAGACTTTGCCGATATTATCATCACCGTCCCCCGGGTTGGGTACCGCATGGAAATAATGTCAAGGGAAAGTTAAGCTGCCGTAGATTTTTTTCCACTTTCCCTTGACGTATCCCCCGCACTTGTGTTATAGTAGACAAGTGATGGAAGTAGGTCTTTTTTTTATGCCTAAATTTAGAAGTTAACGGAGGTGGAAGTTGTGCGCACAAGAATAACGCTGGCATGTACAGAATGTAAGCAACGGAATTACAACACGACAAAAGATAAGAAAGCCCATCCAGACAGAATGGAGACAAAGAAATATTGCAGGTTCTGCAGGAAACACACATTACACAAAGAAACAAAGTAATGGAGGTAAGAAATGGCTGAGACCAATACAGAGAAAACTCCAAAAAAGGAAAAGGCCCCGAAGACTGACAAGGCGCCAAAGACAAGTTGGTTCACCGGCTTAAAGGCAGAGTTTGCTAAGATTATCTGGCCGGACAAGAAGTCCCTTACCAGGCAGACCGCCGCCGTGGTGGCTGTTTCCATAGTCCTGGGTTTGATCATTGCCGTGCTGGATGTATTCATTAAGTACGGTGTGGATGCTCTGGTGAATTTATAGGAGGCAGAGGCGGTTTATGGCAGAGGCAAACTGGTATGTAGTCCATACCTATTCAGGATATGAAAATAAGGTCAAGGAGAACATTGAGAAGACGATTGAGAACCGGCATCTGGAAGATCAGATTTTAGAGGTGCGCGTTCCCATGCAGAGCGTTGTGGAAATGAAGAACGGCGTCAAGAAGACGGTGGAGAAGAAAATGTTTCCCGGCTATGTTCTGCTTAACATGGTCATGAATGATGACATATGGTATGTAGTCAGGAATACCAGAGGCGTCACCGGATTTGTCGGCCCGGGATCCAAGCCCGTGCCCCTCACGGAAGAAGAGATGAGGCCATTGGGCATCCAGCTGGAGAATGTGGTTGTGGACTTTGAGGAAGGGGATTCCATCCGGGTGACGGACGGCGTCTGGAAAGACACGGTCGGCGTTATCCAGTCCATTAACCAAGGCAAGCAGATGGTCACGATTACCGTAGACCTGTTCGGCCGTGAAACGCCGATTGAAATAAGTTTCACAGACATCAGAAGGTTATAAAGATGCAAGACTCATATTGTAAGGAGGAAATTCCAAATGGCAAAGAAAGTAGAAGGATATATTAAATTACAGATTCCTGCCGGAAAAGCTACCCCGGCTCCGCCAGTTGGCCCTGCCCTTGGACAGCATGGCGTCAACATCGTTGAATTCACCAAGCAGTTCAACGCAAGGACCGCAGACAAGGGGGATTTA
This sequence comes from uncultured Eubacterium sp., assembly GCA_948472595.1. GTDB lineage: Bacteria > Bacillota > Clostridia > Lachnospirales > Lachnospiraceae > Petralouisia. The sequence goes on along the minus strand of CAOKUK010000094.1, from coordinate 823 downwards.
ATCATTCCGGTCGTGATTACCGTATATGCAGACAGGAGCTTCAGCTTTATCACAAAGACCCCGCCTGCGCCGGTATTGATTAAGAAGGCATGCAATATCAAGTCCGGCTCTGCCGTTCCAAATAAGACCAAGGTTGCGACCCTTTCCCGGGCAAAGCTCCAGGAAATCGCAGAGATGAAGATGCCGGACTTAAACGCAGCATCTTTGGAGGCCGCCATGAGCATGATTGCCGGAACCGCAAGGAGCATGGGCGTCGTTGTGGAGGAGGCTTAGGCCGGAAGTGACTTAGCGAGGGGAACTTCCTTATAAAATGTACCAACAACCGTGGGAGGGGCGTCTCCCGATATTACCACTAGGAGGTTATGTTAGAATGAAACGAGGAAAGAAATACGTTGAAGCTGCCAAGTCCGTGGACAGGATGGCGCAGTATGATACAGCAGAGGCAATCAGCTTGATAAAGAAGGTTGCGGTTGCCAAATTTGACGAGACAATCGAGGCTCATATCAGGACCGGCTGCGACGGCCGCCATGCGGAGCAGCAAATCCGCGGCGCTGTTGTATTGCCTCATGGCACTGGTAAGGCTGTGAAGGTATTGGTTTTTGCAAAGGGCGACAAGCTTGACGAGGCAATGGCGGCAGGCGCTGACCATGTAGGCGGGGATGAGCTTATCCCGAGGATCCAGAACGACGGATGGCTGGATTTTGACGTGGTAGTGGCCACGCCGGACATGATGGGCGTAGTAGGCCGCTTAGGCCGCGTGCTCGGCCCGAAGGGCTTAATGCCGAACCCCAAGGCAGGGACTGTTACCATGGACGTTACCAAG
>CAOKUK010000093.1 GCA_948472595.1 uncultured Eubacterium sp. | reverse complement strand
GTATAGACCCTCTCTTCTTTGGGCAGGAAGGACTCCCCGGTCTGGGAATCCAGGGATTCCTTAGCCCCTAGATAGGAGGTATGATTCAGCAGGATATCCCCATCCTGTGATATGCGGTTCCCAAGAGCCAATTCCAGCTGGCTGTCCAGGGCATATTCAACGCCTCCATTGCTTTCCAAATGGTTAGGCAATAGGATTTCCCGGCTGTTTTTGGGCATCCGCCCCTCGGTCAAGTGGATGGGCATCATTTCCGTGAAGTCCTGTTGTATGCCATATAGGCACAGATAGGGCTTATCTTCATTCAGGCAGTCCTTCAATATGGAATAGCCTAGAAACTCCATGGAAACCGCCTGCTCCACTTTGTCTTCCGCCTTCACCTCCGTGATTTCTTCCATAGAAAGGCCAAAGGCTGCGCCGTACCAATCCCCTCCGTTGTAAATGGAAGATTGGGTCAGGTAATGCTGCATGGAGGAAACGCTGACGGTGGTGGCCGTAAACATGGCGGCGGAGAGGATAATCCCAATGATTGTGACTAAGGTGCGGGAGCGGTTTTCCTTTAAATTCTTCAAGGTGACTTTTTGGAAGATATTCATGGCCGAATCACCTCGTCCCTAATAATTTTCCCATCCTCGATGGCCAGGATGCGGTTCGCCTGCAGGGCGATGCTCTCGTCATGGGTGATGACGATTAAGGTCTGCTTGTATTTCTCATTGGAGTACTTCAATAATTCCACGATTTCCTGGCTGTTTTTGGAGTCCAGGTTGCCGGTGGGCTCATCCGCCAGCACCACGGCAGGCGCATTCATCAGCGCCCGGCCAATGGAGACGCGCTGCTGCTGCCCGCCGGAGAGCTGGTTGGGCAGGTGGCCTTCCCGCCCTTTCAGGGACAGGAGAGTAAGGAGGTCCTCCAGCCGTTTTTCATTTACCTTGCGGCCATCCATCAGCACCGGCAGCGTCATGTTTTCCGTCACATTCAGCACAGGGATTAAGTTGTAGAACTGGTAAATCAGTCCCACCTGCCGCCTGCGGAAGATGGCGAGCTGGCTCTCGTTCTGGGCATAGACGTCCGTGCCCTCCATGAAGACCTTGCCGGAAGTGGGCACATCCACGCCGCCTAATACATGCAGCAGGGTGGATTTTCCAGAGCCAGAAGGGCCGATGATGGCCAGGAATTCGCCTTTCTGCACAGAGAAGGACACATCGTCCAAAGCCTTTACCTGGTTCTCGCCAGTCCCATAGATTTTAGTCAGGCGCTCCGCCCGAAGGATTTCCGTGTTCTGATTGTCTTGTTTGGCGTCCATATAGAAACCTCTTTTCTGATTTTTTTAAGAACCTGCCCAGCCTAAGGAAGCGCTATAGCGGGATTCTCATGCTATTTCAGAGTTTACGCCCCCAAGGTGACGCTTCCGTGACTTTTATGTGACAGAATCGTCAGAATAACGACTGCCGCTGCAGATTGTCTTTTGGCCAATCTGCAGCGGCAGAAATCAGTGGTAGAACTTTACCGTAAATTTCGCCCCGCCCTCCTTGCGGTTTTCCGCCTTTAAGGTGCCGTTCTGCTGGGAAATAATCATGCGCGCCAAAGCCAGGCCGATGCCGACGCTCTGGCTGGAGGCGTTTTTCCCCTTGTAAAAGCGCTTGAATAAATGGGGCAGGTCTTCCTTGTCAAAACCGGAGCCGTTGTCCTCCACGATGATTTCCGTATAGATGGCGTTCGCGAAATAGGAGACTTGGACGCAGCCCCCGGGCGGCGTATGCTCCATGCAGTTCTTGAGGATGTTCAACAGGGCTTCCGTAGACCAGGAAAGGTCTCCGATGAACTGGGCATGCTCCGTCCCCTTGTGGACAGTAAAAGTCTGGCAGCGCAGCTCCATGGGGATTTCCAGAGGCTCATGGGCACAGCGGATTAATTCCTCCACAGAGACGGGGGCATGCTGCAGGCAGGCGGTTCCTGCGTCCATCTTGGACATTTTCAACAAGGCTTCCACCAGCCAATCAATCCGGGACAGGAGCTGGGACAATTCCAGCAAGAGTTCCTGCCGGCGCTCTGGGGGAAGCTTGGAATCCTTCAAAAGGGACAGGATTAAGTTGGAGGAGGTCAGGGGGGAGCGGATTTGGTGGGAGATATCCGCCATGGAATCCGCCAGCAGCTGCTTGTCATTCTCTAAGGCTTGCGCCTGCTCGCTTAGCCGCAGCGTCATTTTGGACAGCTCGCTTTCCAGAATGGACAGCTCCCCTTCCCGGTATTTCTCAAAGCGGATAGGGGTCTGGCTGTGGAGCATGCTGTCAATGTCATCGCTTAGCTGGCGCAGCTTACAGTACCTGCGCCAGGTAATCCAATAGTGGGAGGAAATAAAAAGGGCAGAAAAGGCTGCCAACAGGCGCAGGCTGTCAGGCGCATAAAAGCGTCCGGCGGCAAGAGCCAGCGCCAATAAGAGAAAATGCCAGAGCAGGCTGGCTTTCCATTCAGGGTTTCGGAAAAATTTCATGTTCGTTGCGCCTTTGTGCTGTTGTTAGGGTATAAAATAGTAAATATTAGAATTTTATCCAGTTGCCGACCCATTGTTGCTTTGTGACATTGTATAGGCGTTTATAAAGCACACCGTTGATAGTTTTATATCTCCATATTATTCTATCGCTTAAGGGCATGACGGTTTCTGAATCGGATGTTGCAGCATAGGCTGTGTTTGTTGGGCTTAAGGGTATGTATGAAAAAGCGATGATTGAAAATAAGGCTGCAAACATAATGCTTCTCCATTTATTTTTCATTGGTGGGAATCTCCTCCTTATCATAAATGTTTAATTCTAAAAAAGGTTCTTTCAGTTCACGGATTTTGCACATATATTCGCCATCAATATACACTTCGTAATCATCCCCATTTTTCATCAAATAGGAGGTTTCCGAATTCGGATAATCAAAAACATCAGGGTCATCGTCAAGGAGAGGGTATTCCGCTTCAAAAATAACGGAGATGGAAAGGAAAAACAGCAAGGCTGCCAATACCGTGATAAAAACCCTGCGGATTTTCCTTGTAACCCAATAGCCTTCTAATACGCATTGAAACCTCTGCCTGACGGATGGGTTCTTTGCGGCTGAAAATGTAATCATGAAATCTGCCCTTTGTTCCCTGGATGTCTTCATTGATTTGAGGATGCATTTTAAATAGTTCGTTTTCCTGTCTCCATCAAGTGGGCCGACTACGGAATTGTCGACATTGATCTCTATGATTCTGGCCGTCATTTTCCGCAGTAGGTAAGCACAGGGATTCCACCAATAGATGATGCAGAGTCCTTCGCAGAAGAGCTTTATGAGCATGTCATGGCGGTAATAATGCAGCATCTCATGCTTTAGGATGTAATATAGATCCTCTTCTTCATAATGTGTTGCAGGCATCAATATTTTGGGATGCGCAATTCCAAAAATTGCAGGCGTCTCAGAATATGGCAGAAGGCGGACATCAAATTTTTGGTGTTTGCCAAGCTCTTTGTTGACCTTGTCCATGATGAAAGGCACGTCTCCTTCGAAATAGCCCGGGAGCCTGCTGATGAAATGGGAAAAATGCAGGTAGTTCCTTACAGTGACAAAGAGCCTGCAGGCGGCGCCGGCAATCCATAGGAAGAAAAAGGCTTCGTATACCGCTATTCTGTAAGCCCCGACTTTTATTTCAAAATACAGGATATCCATAACGGCCGTCATGACATGCTTGCTGTAGAATGACTTGGTGAAATGGAATTCCAGCGGGAGGAGCATCCGGATTAAGCTGGCAGCCAAAAAGAAGAAAATGTATTTCCCCACAAACCTTAAGCCGGAGTCGCTTCTCAGAAGAGCCCATGCCAGCAATAGAAGCAAGGAGCTGCTCCCCAAGCAGGAAAGGACAGAGGACGGCGTGAAATCCATAATAGCAGGCGATGTATTTATAGCCATGGCAATTTCTCCTTACTTCTTTGCATTTTTTTTCTCTTGTATGAGCCCTTCCAACTCCTCGATTAAGCCGTCCTCATTTTCTGAACTTTCAAATAAGGTGTTGATAAGCTTTGCCTTTGACAGAAATTTGCCGAAAGGGAAGATTTCGGACTTCACATAGTGAAGCGCATAGTCCTCCGGCGCAATGGTGGGCACGTAGCTGCGGGTCAGGACAGTGCCGCTGTGGACAATATCGTCTACCTTGATAAAATTCTTTGCAATCAGCTTCTTCATGACAGCCTGCACGGTATTGATGCTGAGGTCCGGCCGGGCCTTGGGGATGTCAGATGCAATCAGCGGCTTTTTCGCCTCCCAGAGCACATTCATCACATCCAGTTCCCGTTTGCTTAAAACAGAGTCGGTGTCTTTTTTCATTAATAATCTCCTTTCCGTAGCGTCTTAAATAGGTAATTGTTCCTAATAGCCATATCTGAATCTTATTATGAAGCAAAAATAGAGATATGTCAATACCTTGAGCATATTTAGTTACCTTTTAGTGCAAAAAATAACTTTATTATATTTTTGAAAAATAATCCTTGACTTTTATATTATAAGAGTATATAATTGCATATAAGATAACAAAAAATAATAAATGAAATTAAAAACAAAAACCTAAAAGAGTAAAGTGGAAATGAGAAGAAAGACATTCCAAGGGTATCTTACAGTCGCCATGATGGAAGCTTCCGTGCAGACAGAAGGTGGCGCTTGTATGATATAAAGTAGTTGTTTGCGTTTTCTTTGCTTTTGCGAGGCCTGGAAAGAGAGAGGAGGTGAGAGAATGTATGGCAAATGCTTATGCAGAGAGTTAGCCGTGAGAAGTATATGAGTTTTTTGCGGTGGCGGCCAGGAGAAAATGGCCGAGAAATGCATGTTCTTTCATGCGGTAGGAGCGAATGAGAAGAATTTGAGAAAAGGAGATCAAGAGATGAAAAGGTATTTTGTAAAAGGTAAAAAAGTAATTGCGACATTCGTATTGGCTTTTATTATGGTTTGTGCAGCTGCCCAGACAGCGCAGGCTGCATGTGAACTGGAGATTATGGGATTGGCAAGTTCCAACAGAGAGTGCGTTGGATGGAGAAAGTCGAGCGGAGGCAAATATTGGAGCTACACCCATGGGCATGATCATGATGCAAATGGCCATGGATATAATCTAAAAGCATTTGCTAAGCTGGATTATGAGAAGGATTATGTACCTGCAAACGGAGTCGGAGAAGTATCTGTTAATTCAAATCCAAAAGATACGAAAGGAAATGCACAGCATATATTTATATCTGGAAGCGGGTATAGAGAAGATTGGACTCAAAATTAATTTTGTCTGAAACACATTTCATATAGGTTTTAGGAGGAACGTATGGGAAAGATGAGGTTTATGGCAGAGGAATTTTTTCGGAGTTTTCACAGGAGCCTGTTTCGGAACATTCTCCTGATGGCTATGTTTTCCGTAAGTCTTGTGATGGCTGTCATCATGTGTTCCTATTACGTTGACCTGGGAGAGCGGTATTCCTGCAATATGCAGCAGGTAGGGGACAGCAAATGGTATACTACGATGCTGATGTGGGAAAATGGGGAAGAATTTTCGGAAAATATGAACACAGTGGCGGGCTGCCGGAAGGTTATGGGTTATTATGAGGCTCTCACCACATTGGAGGAATACCCTCTTTTTTGCATGAATTCCTATCAGGGAATATATATGAAGAAACAGGATTTGGATGGTTTCTTCGGCGGCGGGGACTATTCGGGCTTCCTTTCGGAGGAGCAGAAGGATTCTGTCTCAGGTTATTTTGGTGATAAGGCATGCCTCTTGCACTGCATGCAGAGTGCGCAGGTTAGCTTAGGCGCCTACCGGTATTTTGGCATGCAGGTTCAAGAGGGCGAGGGTTTTACGGAGCGGAACCTGGAGGTGGAGGATGCGGATGACCCAATCCCTGTCTTGTTGGGAAGTGATTATAAGGGCATTATTGAGATTGGCGCAGAATTTGAGGCGCTTTACTGGGAAAAAGTCTATCCCTGCAGGGTGGTCGGCATACTCCGTCAGGGGGCGTCGCTTCCAAAGAGCCAAGAATTTAATGGGGATAGTATTTTTCTGGACAGCTGTATCATCTATCCGTTTGGAATTAAGCTTAGGTCGGATTCCAAGGAATTGGAAAGCATGCAAAGATATGCGCAGAATAACTTTGTTGCCCTGGATTGTGGGTTTTCTCAGATTAAGGATGAGCGGAAGGTAGGGGAGCAGGTGGCAGCGTACCGGGATATTGGGGAGGAATTTGGCTTGCCGCCGCTTCAGCTCTCTGGCACTGCTATGGGGATTGACCTGCTGCGTAAGCAGTCGGACAGCAGCATCCGAATGCTATTTATTTTGACGTTGGCCTTGATTGGCTTTTCCTTTTATGGCCTTGCAGTCACTTTTTATGACAAGATTCAGTCCAACCGCAGGAATTATGGGATTTACCTGATGAACGGATGCCCCCTGTGGATGGTTGTCATCCCATGCTTGGCAGAGATTGCGGCTATCCTGCTTCCGGGAGTCCTGGCAAGCAAGGCTGTGTTCTCGGCCTCGTTTTTTGTGACATATAAGATTGATGCGATTATGCGGGCGGCTTGCCTGTTGGCGGGGGGCGCATTCCTGGTTGGGGCAGGGGTACTTATGGCCATGATGCGGGGGGTGGATACGGAGCGTTTGGTGCGTCAGAAGGATTAGGGGGATAGATTGGTGTTTATGACTGGTGGTGTGGGTTCATACCGGGAAGGAGTGCATATGGGCAAAAAGAAAGGGATTCTAATCTGCCTTGCGGCCATGTGCCTGCTATTGCTTGCCGCAGGGTGCGGGGAAGAGGGGGATATCATGGCGGGCTTGGAGGGGCATAAGGCAGTGGAGATGTATCGGGACGGCGTCTGGGCGCGGCGCTTTGAAAGCGTGGCTGCGTCAGGCGAAGGCAGTGAGAATGATTCGGTTAAGGTGGCGGTGACGGTTGACGTCAAGAAGGACATGACAGAGGAAGAGATGATGGAGGTGGTGGATTATTACACAGAGAAGGCGTCAAGGAAATATGACACCGGGGGCGGAATTGAGTGCCTTTGCTATGCTGTTTTTTTCCGAGTCGATACGGATGAGGAGCTTTTCCGCATAAAATGCCTGAATGGGAAGGAAGCGGAGCCTGCCAAGGAAGACAGTTCCAACTTCCCCTTGCCGGGAATGCGCGATGAGAGAGGCGGTGAGCTGCCATAAATGAGAAAGAAGATACCAAAGGGCAGCTTCTTGCTGTTTGTCAGTTTTGCCGCCATCTCCATGTGCCTCCTGCTGGTGCTGTCCGCCGCCCGGGCCGGCCGGGTGGAGGCGCTCTGTAAAAATGGGCTATATTCGGGCAGGCAGAGGTCTTTCGGCATTTCCGGGGCCGAGGGGGAGGGGCAGTGGGAAGAGATTATCCCTGCGCTGGCGAATCAATTTGATGGTTTTGCCATTTTTTTGCCAATCAAAGATTCAGAGGTCCTGATGAAGGGCATGTTCCTGAAAGGGGAAGTGGAAGCCCCGCCCATGATTTGGGGGAGCTATTTTGACTCACAGACTTCATGGGCAGAGCGCCCAACGGCTGTGATAGGAAAAAATTGCCGGGACGATGCTGTCTGGCGGGAAGGGAAGCTGTATTATGCCTGCCAGGGGGTGGAGTATGAGGTGATTGGGATTATGGGCGCAAGGGAAGAAAGCCGCCTGGACCAGATGGTGGCGGTGGATTTTCGGTCTGCAGTCCGCACCATGGGGGTGAATGCCAGCTATGTCCTGGACGCAGAAAAGGAATCCGACATAATAGCGATTGGAAAGGAAATAGAGCGGCTGCTTGCCCCTTCGGCAGAGCTGGGGATGTTTTTGGGGGAAAGGGAAAAGGGATCTTTGCTGGATAGCATCTTTTCCGGCGGCATGATTATGAACGCAGTCTATGCCATGGCGCTGGCCAGCTTTTTCCTGAGCGCCATCCTGGTGTCGCTGATTTGGCTCCGTTTCCGGCGGCCGCTGTTCTTTGCCTGGGAGCTTTGCGGATATGGGAGGGGCATGGAGTGGGCGGAGACTGCCAAGCGGTTTGCGGCAGGCGCTGCCGCAGGCATTGCAGCCGGGCAGCTTGTGGTGCTTGGGGTTTCGTTCGCCATGCCGGATATTTCGGTGGCGGTTCTGGATATTTTAAAAGCGTCCGGCATGTCGATAGGGCTTGGAAGCATTATCTTTTTGGCGTGCGCATGCTCTGCCAAATGCGGAAATGGCGGGCATTGATTAAGGAAAGGGAGGTTGGCATGATTGAGCTGAGAGGCGTGAGGAAAGCATTTGGGAAGAAGGAGGCCAGGGTGGAGGCGCTCCGCGGCGTCAGCCTGGCTGTCCGGGAAGGGGAGATGGCTGCGATCATGGGCAAGAGCGGCTCGGGAAAGTCCACGCTTTTGAATATCCTGGGAGGCATGATGTCCATGGACAGCGGGGAATACTCCTATGGCGGCCAGCCCGTATCGTTCAAAAGCCAGAAGGAGCTGGCGAAGTTCCGAAGGGATGAGGTAGGCTTTGTGGTGCAGTATTTCGCATTGGCGGAGGACTTGAATATCTTCCAGAACGTGGCGCTCCCTTTAAAATACCAGGGGCGCTCCCGGAAGGAAATCAAGGAAATGGTAATGGGCGCGCTGTCGGACCTTGGAATCGCAGACAAGGCGAGGGCATACCCCAGCGAGCTGTCCGGCGGCCAGCAGCAGCGGGCGGCAATCGCAAGGGCAGTGGTGAAGGAGCCGAGGCTCATCCTGGCAGACGAGCCCACCGGGGCCTTGGACGAGGCCACAGGGGAGGAAGTGCAGGAGATTTTCCGCAAATTGAATGAGAGAGGCAAGACCATCCTGATTGTGACCCACGACGCCAAGGTGGCGGGGCATTGCCAGCGGGTCATCCGCATGAAAGACGGCGTCATAGAGGACGATGGGCTTGGGGGCGTCCCGCCCTTGCCATAGCCGCCGTATTTATTCCTGCGAGCAACGATCCAAGTAGCCGTGCTTGCACGGATATTTGACTGAAAAACAGATATGGAGAGATCGGAAGAGCGTCGTGTAGGGAAAGAGTGTCTGTACC
>CAOKUK010000092.1 GCA_948472595.1 uncultured Eubacterium sp. | reverse complement strand
GATTGCCAAAGACATCATCCATCTAATCCTGTGCCTGCAGGAGGTGGTGAACAAGGATCCCGAGGTAAGCCCATACCTGAAGGTGGTCATGGTGGAGAACTATAATGTGACCAAGGCGGAAAAACTGATTCCGGCCTGCGACATTTCCGAGCAGATTTCCTTGGCCTCCAAGGAAGCGTCCGGGACGGGGAATATGAAGTTCATGCTGAACGGCGCAGTGACATTGGGCACTATGGATGGGGCGAACGTGGAGATTGCGGACCTGGTAGGCAGGGAGAATATCTATATCTTCGGGGAAAGTTCTGACACCGTCATCGAGCATTATGCCAAGGCGGACTATGTGTCCCGGGACTACTATGAGTCTCATCCGGACATTCGGGAGGCCGTGGACTTCATTGTGAGCGACAGGCTGATGGAGGTAGGCCAGAGGGAGAACTTGGAGCGGCTTTACAATGAGCTGCTGAATAAGGACTGGTTCATGACCTTGTTGGATTATGAGGACTATGCGGCCAAGAAGGAAGAGATTTACCGGGCTTACGAGAACCGCAGGGAATGGGCGAAGAAGATGCTGGTGAACACGGCCAAGGCAGGATTCTTCTCTTCCGACCGGACCATTGCGGAGTATGATCGGGATATTTGGAAGCTGAAGTAAGAGTTATGAAATACAACCAGATTACAAAGGGGCGCTTTTTAAGGCGCCCCAACCGTTTTATTGCAATGGTGGAGATTGATGGGCAGGCAGAGGCCTGCCATGTGAAAAATACGGGCAGGTGTGGGGAGCTGCTTGTTGCGGGTGCGGAGGTGTGGCTGGAGAAGAGCCAAAATCCAAATCGGAAGACAGCTTATGATTTGGTTACGGTACGGAAAGGGCAGGATTTGATTAATATGGATTCCCAAGCCCCTAATAAAGTGGCGCTGGAATGGCTGCAGGGAAACGTCTTGCCCAGCAGAGCCTATGTGAAGCCAGAGTGTAAGTTTGGCAATTCTAGGCTTGATTTTTATGTGGAGGCAGAGCTAGGAGGCATTTGCAGAAAGATTTTTATAGAAGTGAAGGGCGTGACTTTGGAAGAGGATGGCGTTGCCCGTTTCCCGGATGCGCCCACAGAGCGGGGGATTAAGCATTTGCAGGAATTGGAGCGGGCAGTGCGGGAAGGGTATGAGGGGGTGGCGCTGTTTGTGATTCAGATGAAGGGCGTCCGCCATTTTGAGCCGAATGACCGCACCCATCCCCAGTTTGGAGAGGCCTTGCGGCGGGCGGCAAAAGCGGGCGTAAGGGTCCTCGCTTATGACTGCCGTGTGTCGGCAGAGGAGATTGTGCTGGATCAGGCGGTGGAAGTGAAGTTGTGAGAGTGCGGCGAGTAGGGGAAGATGGCTCTTCCCTACTCGATTATGGTTCTAAGAATCCTCCTCTGCGGCTTCTGGAAGCCGCAGGAATATCTTATGGATGCGGTTCTTCTCCATGTCTTCCACCCGCAGGAACACATCTTCTGGCGTGGAAATGGATTCCCCCACCCGGGGAAGGTGGTCTAACAGCCCAATCATGTATCCGCCGATGGAGTCATAGTCCTCGGAAATCAATGCAAGGCCCAGCCTGTCGCATAGGTCGTTCAGGTTCATGGAGCCTTGCACCATATATTCCAGGTCGTTGATTTTTTGGATGGGGTCTTCTTCGTCCAGGTCGTATTCATCCCGGATTTCCCCCACAATCTCTTCTAGCAGGTCTTCCAATGTGATCAGGCCGGCAGTCGCTCCGTACTCATCCAGCACGATGGCGATGTTGATGGATGATTTCCGCATTTCCAGCAGAAGCTCCGCCGTGTTTTTATGCTCATAGGTGTAGTAGGCTTTGCGCATGATGCTGCGGACCGAGAATGCTTCTTTGTCCTCCGTAAGCAGCAGGTCTTTCATGTTGATGATGCCCACCACATTATCTGTAGAATCCTCATATACCGGGAGGCGCGTGAACTTGTCTTCCCGGAAAATCTCCAGCAGCTCGTCATAAGTATTATGAATGTCTGCAAAAGTCATGTCTATCCGGGGCACCATGACCTCTTTGGCCTGGGCGTCGCCGAAATCGAATACGTTGTTAATCATTTCCCGCTCTTCTGTCTCAATGACGCCTTCCTCATGGCTCACATCCACAATTGTGCGCAGCTCATCTTCCGTCATCGTGTTCTGGCCGGCAGAGGCGTCTACCCGCAGCAGCATGAGGAAACCCATGGACAGTTTGTTGATGATGAAAATCGCTGGGGTCAGCACTTTCATAAGGCCGTTAATTATCCCGGCATAGGCCAGGGAAATCTTATCTGCATGGATGGTGGCGAAGGTCTTAGGGGAAATCTCGCCGAATATCAAAACCAGTAGGGTCAGGGTTCCCGTTGCAATCCCTGCGCCGGCGCTCCCGAACAGCTTGATGGCCAGGGCGGTGGCGAGTGAGGATGCGGATAGGTTCACCACATTGTTGCCGATTAAGATGGCGCTGAGCATCTTGCCGGAATCGTCTGTGATTTCCAAGACCCGCTTGGCCCTTTTGTCGCCTTCTTCTGCCATGCTCCGAAGCCGTATTTTGTTGGAAGTGGTCAGGGCTGTCTCTGCGGAGGAAAAGAAGGCAGATAACAATAATAAAACAACTACAATCAGTAACTGTATGACGTCACTGGTATCCAATTGCATCTCTCCTTTCAATGTGTGGGCGCTTTGGCGCTCTCTATTAATATACTGGATAGAAGTGGATTTTGCAAGGTATTTAGGGAAATTTTAGAAATATTTGGTTAGGGACGCAAGGGGATGTTTCTGGCATAATTTGCCCTCCGCCAGAATATAATGGAAATAGGATAAAATAGGAAAGGGGGGATTTTAAGATGGAAAAGAATGCAAAGATGCCGCCCGCCCGCAAGCAGGGGGAAGGCGGCTCGAGCTTATCCATATTGTCCATGTTAAAAATCTTGTTGGCTATGTATCTGGTGACAGGCGCCTTGCTTTTGGCGCTGGCCATGATGCTCTACAAAATGCAGCTCAGCGAAAGCGCCGTGTCCATCGGCATCGTGGTAATCTATGTGGCGTCTGGCTTTTTGGGAGGCTTCCTAAGCGGCAAAGTCATGAAAAGCCGCAAATTCCTATGGGGCATGGCAATAGGATGCTGTTATTTCCTCATCCTGGTGGCAGGGTCCGTGATATTCCAAAAGGGGTTCCATATGGAGGTGTCCCGGTTTGCCACAACCTTAATTCTGTGCATGGGTTCCGGCATGATAGGCGGCATGGCCAGTTAGGGCTGCGCCACAGCCATTGCCGGCAGTTTGGAGTGGGCAGCGCCCCTGAATTGTCCGAAAAGGCGCATTGCCCATTCCAAACTGCGTCCGTAAATGTCAGATGGCGCCCCTTCCCCTTGCTGCAAGGGTTGACATTACTTCAGCAATTAGGCTCCCCCCGGCCCATCCTGCCTGGGCCGCGTAGATTCTGGCAATGGCTCTACGCTGTTTTTCGCATTGTTGATAGGATAAGGCGCAGGGATACTCACTTCCATAGGATCAAAATCCTGCGGCATATCCGTTTCTGGAATATTTCCGTCGTCGTAAAGGTTCTGTTCTTTTTCTGGCTGCATAGCGCATGCTCCTTCCTTTGCATTTTAAATTTTTCAGTGACCCCGCACAGGCCTGCATAGGCTGCCGGAGTAATAGTATGCGCCGAAAGGAGAGATAATATTACTTTAGCAGTGAAGCAAATTTGGAAATCTGCATATAATGCTGGCAAAACGAAGATAATTATGATAGACTTGTTGTAACTATTGTACGCATAAGCAGTTTTTCTGATAGGAGCGGCAGGATGGAAGGACAGGAATTTTTCAAAAAAGCATTGTCGAACTTTACGTTTGACGCAGCCTGCGGCGGAGAAATCCGGCATTTGACAGACTTAGGCTACACGGTAAAGCAGATTAGGGAACGCCTTTCTTATCCGGCGCCGAAGGAAAAGGTGCAGCAAGCGGTGTGGAGCCACTTAATAGACACAGGTGTATTGCTTTTGGAAGAGCCTGGGAAGGCGGCGCTCAAGGCAGCCCCTATTTTTGTAAAGGAATATGACAAATATGGGAAGCCCAGCTTCCGCCGGGTGAATGGGCAGGCAGGTGCGCAGGCAGAGATTTTTTGGAAGAGTCGGCGTTTTTCTGGGGCGGGTGCGCAGGATCTGGAAGGGTTTTTGGAAGAAAAGTGCAGGGAAAATGGGGAAGAGGACTCCTATATTTCTTGCAGCTTTGGGCTGGCAAGCCGCCAGGATTGGGAGGGAGCCTTGCGAGCCTTAGAAGGGCGGCAGCGAGATTACATCGAGGGGCTTCCCTGGGAGCGGAAAGCCGTTTACCATAGGCTGGATCGGCGGATGCGGGAAATTGCGGCAAGGCTGTATGGGGCGGGCAATTTTTGTGAAAGCTGCTATTTTTGCAAGGCGCAGGAGCTGGTGGACATAAGGCAGTGTGGGGCGGCCATGCGTGAATGGTAACGGCCATGCGGCTTGCGGCGGTTTTCCGGTTGGAACGTCTGGTTGTCTTATGGAGGAAAATAGAATATAATGATACCATAGAGAGGCAAAACCCGCTTCCGATAGGAAGGGCTCCATTGCCGGGTTTTTGCCATTTTACAGAGAAGAAAGGAAATGAGAAATGAAGCTATTGACAGTGACAATTCCCAGCTACAATTCCCAGGATTATCTGGAACGCTGCGTGGAATCTTTGCTGGGAGGCGGGGATGATGTGGAGATTTTGATTGTGGACGATGGCTCTACGGATCGTACTGGGGAGATGGCGGACAGCTACGCCCGGAAATACCCTGGCATAGTGAAGGCCATCCATCAGGAGAATGGCGGCCATGGGGAGGCGGTCAATACGGGAATCCGCAATGCCTCCGGGCTGTATTTTAAGGTGGTGGACAGTGACGATTGGGTGGATGGGGAGGCATACCGAGCAGTTTTGTCCACTTTGCATGAGATTTCCAGGGGCGGCAAGCCTTTGGACATGCTGATTAGCAATTTTGTCTATGAGAAGGAAGGGGCTAAGCGCAAGACAGTGATGAAATACACGGGCATGCTGCCCCAAGACCGGGTGTTTGGATGGGATGAGGCCAAGCATTTCCATAAGGGGAAGTATATCCTGATGCATTCTGTCATTTACCGCACCCAGCTGCTGCATGACTGCGGGCTGGAGCTGCCCAAGCATACCTTTTATGTGGACAACTTGTTTGTGTATGTCCCTTTGCCATACGTGAAGAACCTGTATTACCTGGATGTGGATTTTTACCGCTATTACATCGGCAGGGAAGACCAGTCAGTCAATGAGAAGGTGATGATAAAGCGGATTGACCAGCAGATTAAGGTCAACAAGATGATGGTGGAGGCTGTGGATTTATGGAAGCTCTCCAATCGCAAGCTGCGGAAATACATGTTCAACTATTTGGAGATTATTACCGTGGTCTCCACGATTATGCTGATTCGCTCCGGCACCAAGGAGAATTTGGAGAAGAAGCGGGAGCTGTGGAAGTATTTGAAAGAGCATGATTTGCGTTTGTTCTGGCGTTTGCGGAACGGCATTATGGGACATGCCATGAACCTCCCAGGGCGGGGGGGCAGGAAAATCTCCGTCGCCGCTTATAAGATTTCTCAGAAGGTCGTGGGATTTAATTAAGAAGCCCTTGACAGAAGGGGCAGGGTTGTTTTATAATTTCAGACAGAGTGTGAAGCACAGGCCACACGAAGGGGTACACCACCACGGGCGTAGCTCTTTCGTGGTGGCCTTTTTTATGTGAGATTAGGAGGAAAAGAGATGACTGTCAATGGCGTGACGAAGGAGTGTTCTGGCGGCATTTCCCTATTGCAGCTGCTGGAGCAGGAAGGATTTCGCATGGAGCGGGTGGCCGTGGAGCTGAATGGGGAAATAGTGCCCAAGGCTGCCTATGGGGATACTTTTTTGAGCGAGGCGGATAAGCTGGAAGTTGTAAGCTTCGTAGGAGGCGGCTGATGGATAGGACAATGGAAGCGGCAGGCGTGACGGAGGGGCAGTTAAGGCAAGCTTTGCTGGAACGGTATTCCCCGCAGATGTATGAACGGATTTCCAGTGGGGCGGTTGCCATTGCGGGGCTTGGAGGCTTAGGCTCCCACATTGCCGTGATGCTGGCCAGGGCGGGGGTGGGGCGCCTCTTTTTGGTGGATTTTGACCGGGTGGAGCTTACCAACCTGAACCGCCAGGCCTATGATTTGACCCATTTGGGGAGGCTCAAAACGGAGGCCTTGCCAGGCATGCTGCGAAAAATCAACCCCTATATCCAAGTGGAGGCACAGAATATGCTTGTGACGGAGGAGAATGCCCGGGATTTGTTTGGCGGGTATCCCATCCTCTGCGAGGCTTTCGATAGGCCAGAGCAGAAGGCCATGTTGGTAAACGCCGTATTGGAAGGGTGCCCCCATACGGTTGTGGTGTCTGCAAGCGGCATGGCGGGGTGCGGGTCTGCCAACAGCATTGTGACGCAGCGGAAAATGAAGCGCCTGTATGTGTCGGGGGATGGGGAGACGGAGCTGGATGGGGAGACCTGCCTGGTGGCGCCCCGGGTCGTGGCATGCGCTGCCCATCAGGCCAATATGGCTGTTCGGCTGCTGCTGGGAGAAAATTTTGCATAAGGAAAGGAATGGGACAGAGGATGAAAGACGATAAATTGATATTAGGCGGCAAGGAGTTTCAGTCCAGGTTTATCCTGGGGTCTGGGAAATATAACGTGGAGCTGATTCGGGCGGCCGTGGAGCAGGCTGGCGCAGAGATTATCACCTTGGCTGTGCGCCGGGCCAATTCCAGCGGAGAGGGGAATATTGTGGATTTTATCCCGGAGGGCGTGACCCTGCTGCCCAATACCTCCGGAGCTAGGAATGCCGAGGAGGCGGTGCGGATTGCGAGGCTTTCCAGGGAATTGGGCTGCGGCGATTTCGTCAAGGTGGAGATTATGCGCGATTCCAAGTATCTGCTGCCTGACAACCAGGAGACCATTAAGGCCACCAAGCAGCTTGCCAAGGAAGGGTTTGTGGTGCTTCCCTATATGTATCCAGATTTGAATACGGCCAGGGATTTGGCGGATGCCGGCGCAGCGGCTGTGATGCCCTTGGCTGCGCCGATTGGGTCCAATAAGGGGCTTGCCACCCGGGAATTTATCCAGATATTGATTGATGAGATTGATTTGCCCATTATTGTGGATGCAGGGATTGGGAGGCCGTCTCAGGCCTGCGAAGTGATGGAGATGGGTGCGGCGGCCGTCATGGCCAATACGGCAATCGCTACGGCTGGGGATATCCCCTTGATGGCTTTGGCATTCCGCAAGGCAATCGAAGCCGGGAGGGAGGCTTACTTGTCCGGCCTTGGAAGGGTGCGGGAATCAGGCGGCGAGGCTTCCTCTCCTGTGACGGGCTTTTTGCGCGATTAGCCTTGCCGGGAATTTTCAAAATATTAGAGGAAAGGGATGAAGGACAATGGAACAGATGCAAGACGGAACGCCCAGCCATATGGAATACATGGAGGGCATGGAGCAGATTGATTCAGATATATTAGGCAAGGTGTTGTCTGCCAGGGAAGCTTATCAAGCGGGGGATTATACGCAGCAGGATGTGAGAAACGCCTTGCAGGCGGATAATCGGACCGCAGAGGATTTTGCCGCATTGCTGTCCCCGGCGGCGGAGCCTCTTTTAGAGGAAATGGCTCAAAAGGCCAAGGCAGAGACGGCAAAGCATTTTGGGAATTCAGTCTATATGTTTACGCCTATCTACATATCAAATTATTGCGAGAATTACTGCGTCTACTGCGGCTTTAACTGCCACAACCGGATTCACAGGATGAAGCTGGGCATGGAGGAAATAGAAAAGGAGATGGCCGCAATCGCAAGGTCCGGCCTGGAGGAAATCTTGATACTGACCGGGGAGAGCCGCGCCCAGTCGGATGTGGAATACATTGGACAAGCCTGCAAAATCGCCCGCAAGTATTTTCGGATGGTGGGCCTTGAGGTGTACCCCATGAATTCCGATGAGTATGGATACCTGCAGAAATGCGGCGCGGATTATGTGACGGTCTTCCAGGAAACCTATGACCCGGAGCGTTACAAAGAGCTGCATTTGGGAGGCCATAAGAGGGTGTTTCCCTACCGCTTCCACGCCCAGGAGAGGGCATTGAAAGGAGGCATGAGAGGCGTGGCCTTCGCAGCCCTCCTGGGGCTTTCTGATTTCCGCAAGGACGCATTTGCCACGGGGCTCCATGCCTATTATATCCAGCGGAAGTACCCGTATGCTGAGATTTCCTTTTCCTGCCCCAGGCTCCGCCCCATTACCACCCTGTCTGGCGAGGGGAAGGAGGAGGTAGTCTCCGTGGAGGGGGAGGGGGTCAGCGAGCGTCAGCTCCTCCAGATTATGTGCGCTTACCGCCTGTTTATGCCCTTTGCCGGGATGACTATCTCTACCCGGGAGCGCGCGCAGTTTCGGGACCATGTAGTGGGCATGGCGGCCACGAAGATTTCTGCGGGGGTCAGCACGGGGATTGGCAGCCACTCCGAAGAGGTGGAGGGGCAGGGGGACAGCCAGTTTGAGATTGCCGACAACCGGGATGTGGCAGGGGTGTTCGCCGCCTTAAAGGAGCATGGCCTGCAGCCTGTGATGAATGATTATGTGTATGTGTGATAGGGCAGGGGACGCATTTCAGCTGGTGGCGGTTTCGAATTGGACGCTGTATCGGGCTTTCCATGGAACCGACAGGATAGAGGATTACATAGAGTACTTAGCAAGGCTTATTGCGTGGGGAACCTTTGCGGGGAATGCGCCAAAAAGCCATGGGAGGGCAGGCGCATCCCAGGCGGGAGCCCCTTGGGAGGGGCGGCAGGATGCGCCGGATATCTTAATTCTGAGGGAAAAGGACATGCCAGAGCCCCTTTATCTTGAGTTTTTCCAAAGGGTCTGGGAGAAAAGCCGGGCTTACGCAGCGCCAGGGCGGCAGCCGGCGGTGATTCCCCATACTTATTTGCAGGCTGCCAGGCAGACCGGGGCTGGATGTATCCACATTTCCTTTCCTTTCTTGCAGGAATGCCAGGGCACGGGCGCATTGGATGGGATAGGGGAGGTGGGTGTTTCCATCCATTCGCCCCAGGAGGCTTTGGCGGCGCAGGAGCTGGGAGCCTCGTATCTGACGGCAGGCCATATTTTCGCCACAGACTGCAAGAGGGGGCTGCCCCCCAGGGGCATTTCTTTTTTGGAGGAGGCCTG
>CAOKUK010000091.1 GCA_948472595.1 uncultured Eubacterium sp. | reverse complement strand
CGATATAATGGGATACCGGCAGCTCCATGGTTTTTTCCAAGGCATAATTGCCTGCAAACTGCACGGGCTGGTTCTTTTCCATTTCCATCTGGCCCAATATGTCATCCGAGGCCAGCCTGCGGTAGGCGTCCAGCATCTTGGGGGAGGCTTTTCCTGGCATGGAAGAGAATAGGGCGAGGAGCTTGGCATGGTCTTTGGGGGACAGCAGCTTGTCCCCGCTGCCAACCTGCGCCTGAAGCTTGTCTAAGGACTCTTGGATGGCATTGGCCACAAGATCGGATATTTCGTCTCCGATGGAAAGCGCCAGGTATTTTGCGGCAGCGTCTGGCTTTTTCTTCATCTGAGCTTCCCAGAAATCCATGTTCTGGCTGCCTTCCATTTTGGCCAGAGCCCACATGGCGGCTTTTTTGCAGGTTCCTTTTTCGGTTTTGGCAAAGGACATTAATGTCTCACGGTTTTGGGGCGTGTGGCGAAGAGCTAGGATAAGGGCGGAACGGACGTCCTTTTCGGCTTGCTCTAGCTGGGAGAGGTACCATGCGTTTTCCTTGGCGCCTGCAATGGCCTCCACCACATGGATGCGGCGCACCATCTCCTTCTTGCCTTTGGGGTCAAAGCCGTCTTTTAGAAGGGGCAGCAGGGACACATCTTCTTGGCACAGCCATTCCTCCATGCGCTCTGCAAGCTCTGCATAGCCTGCATTCAGGCCTGCCACCAGATGGGGCTTTAAGCGGTAATCAGAGAAAATTTCTGGGGTTCTGTCATGGGCGTCCACAATCTGGCTGTAATGGCCGCTCCCGCTGGTCGTCAGGGCTTCTAGGATGGGCGCCAGCTGGCTGTATGGGGCTGTGGATAATGCTAGGCTTGGCGAAGGCTTTGGATTGCCTTCCATGGCGGCTGCCTGGGGCAGGGGCTCTATCTTTCCTTCCACGGCTACTGCTGCCTGGGTAGTGAGGACGGCGTCCGCCAAGGCCAGCACGTCTAAAATCCTGTCGTTTTTATTGGGGCACGCTTCTGAAAGCAGGGCGCAGGCATCTTGGTAAATCTTTTGGAAGACAGGGGAGGCTTTAGCCAGCGGCTCCATCTGCTCCACTGCCCGGGTTAGGCGGAAATCCTCTGACAACAGGGCGGTGCCTGCAATGATGGAGGATTCTAAACGTTCTTTTAACTCATAGAGTGGGTTTAAGTTCATGGGGTTCTCTTCTCCTTTCGGGGCTTCCAAGGGTTAATACAATAGCCGCACAATCTGTTCCTCTGTCACGATGCTGTAGGGCTGCAGGCAGATGCGCCTTTCCTCCTCCTGATAGAAGAAGGCTCCCAGCAACGCCTGGTTTCGGAACAGGCTTGCGTCTGGCAGCAAGGCCAGCCGATTTATGGTCCCTTCCATGCCGGGCATGTCTTTTAGGTAAATGGTGTTTCCTGTGTTGTCCTCCAGGGCATACGCTTCCCCATTTTTCCCGATTTGGGCAAAGCGGATCAATAGAACGGCATAGTTGTCGGAAAGGGTATTCTTAATCTGGTTTTTTACCTGCTTCACTAGGACAGGGAGGCTATCTGGCACATGGGACAGCAGAGATTTGCGCTGTCTGGAAGTTACCGGGCTGTAAGATGCGCTTTCCCAGCGAATCCTGCGGTTCATTTCCCCAGGATAATAGGCAAGCGCCGGCACAGTGGCTGCCTCAAATACGGTATCCTCCTGCTTGATGTATTTCATGGCTTTGATGGGGCGGTAATTCTGAGCCACAAAAACCTCCCCGGTGTCCACATCCGCCCACCATCCAATATCCACAAATTCCTTCCTAGCCCTGTCGTAAACCACCTGGAAGGACAGCTGCAGCAGCGTGGCATTTTCTTTTTTCAATCCAAGCTCCTGCAGCTGGGTTAATTTCCAGATGCCGCCCAGCTCTTCGTATAAGATGCTGCCGTCCTCCTCTACCTCTTCTTTTTCCAGCTTTTCCTTGAGGTAAGACTCAGATTTTTTGATTAATGCCCTTAGCTGCACCAGGATATGGGCGGCTGCCTTGTAATGGCAGCTCTCCCCGTCTTTCTTGAAATCCTCCATTTCCAGGATAAGGCGGCTGACATAGAGCTGGGGCCCTGCCAGATAGTAATCCCCTAGCTGCTTTGCCAAATCGCGGTAAGTCTTGATGGAGCTGCCTCCCATGGCGCCAAGCCCTGCCGACAGCAAGCTATGCACCATTTCCTCCGCCAATTTTAGGCCTTCCAACTGCTTCTTGATTTTCTTTGTGCGGGCTGCCTTGCCGGCCTTGGGCTTTGCCGCCTTCCCGGCAGACTTAGCCTTGGCTTCCCGGGCTTCCTTTTTCTGGCGTTTCTGCAAAATGTCCTCAGGAATCTCAGCAGGCGCAAATTCTTTTTGCTGGCTTATTTCAAACAAGAGCGCCAGGCTGTGCTTACAGGGGAACTGCCGACTGGGGCAGGAGCAGCGGAACACAGGGCTTTGGGCATCCGCAAAATCTGCGGACGTAATATAATTTGACTTCCCGCTCCCGCTGCATTCCCCCATGTAAAAGGTATCGTCTTCGGAACGGAACCGTTTCACGAACCCCCCTTTTTGTGAAATCTTCCTGCCGTTGTTTACTGCATTGGCATTCGGCGCAAGCGCTGTAATGTACTGTTCTGTTATCTCTCTCATTCAACCACACATCCTCATCACAATTCTGAATATTTTGATGGAACCTTAGAAAAACTGCCTGCTCTTTTTGCCCCTCACTTCTTCATCACAATATCGCAGATTTTATCTACAGAATCTAAGATTGCCCGAATCTCCCGCTCATTCCCCGGATAGGTGACAATGAGCTTCGCTATTTCCAATTTCGCATTCTGGATATCCTGCACCTGACCCTCCACCTGCTCCCGCAATTTCTGACGGCGCACCAGGAGGCCGTGCTTTACCTCTACCATCTCTTTTTTGTCCACCAAAGCCTGCGCCTGGTGAGGCCATACCTTGGTGTCATAAAGCCTGAGGCCATGGAGCTGGCGGATGAGCCGGCCGCTGAAAAATTCCAAGTCGTCATTGGTGCGCTGGTATTTCTCCATTTCCTTGACGGCCTCTAAGTACTGCTCCCAGATATAATTCAGCTCATAGGCATTTTTCACATGGTACCGTTCACAGGCATAGTCTACGGCATTGGTCACGTTTACATATTTGAACTTCACCTTATTCAGCAGCACGACCGCCCGGTTGATATTGGCCTGGGACTTTCGGACTTCCAGCCTGTCGTTCTGCAGGCGCAGCACCATAAGGCTGCCTGCGCCGCCGGCCACCAGGGCTGCCATAAGAAAAGGCATCCCAATGTCAAATTTCATAAGGGTGCCCAAAACCACAATGACTGCCGCCGCTGCCGCAAACATGCCAATCAAGGCATAGAGCAGCTTATGGAGGAGCTTTTTCTCCCGCTCCAAGGAATCCATATAATACATCCACTCCCCTTTTTCCCCTTCCAAATACTGCATGTCCCGCTTCACTAAGGACTGATAAGATTCGTTTGCCTTCAGCCGCTTAATGACCTCCGGCATCTCATCCTCTAACTGCTCCATCTGGGCAAACTGCGCCTCAGAAATCGTCTGCGCCTTATTCAGGTAAGCGTCCCTGGACTTGTGCAGCATGACGATGCTCTGAGCCGTGTCCCGGATTTCTGCAAAGGCCTCTCCTGGCATAGTCTCTATCTTCTCTATATCCATCAGATAAGAGGTAAGCATCTTATATTCCCGCTTGGCCTCCTCTAAGTTCCTGGCCGCATCCATAATCTGCTGGCCGTATTCCATGACTATGCCCTTTTTCTCCTCCTTTCCAGGCTGCGGCTGGGGCGCATTTTCGTCAAATTCTAAAATCTCTTCTACATATTTAGGCTTTTTCCTTTTCCTGAATAATCCCATGTCACTCACTTTCCCTATATTCTGCAATTAATTTTTCCAATATTTGCTCCATCATCTCTTCATAGCCTGCCCGGTCTCCGGATTGTTTCTTTTGGGACAGCTCCTCCTGCGCCGCTTTCAGGGTATCTGCGCCGCCTTCCGGCACTTTGCCGTCCCTGCAGGATAAGGCCAAGAGGTATTTCTCCTTGCTGGCCGCCTCGTGGCCAATCTCATAAGACTTCCCGAAACAATAGGCTGCCTGGCCAAACAGAAAGTGGTAAGTATAGGCCGTGCCCATATTATGCCAAATCCTCCCGGCTGTCCTGTCCTCTGCAGACGGCTGCCCCTCTTCTGCGCCTAACGTATCAGCCTGGATTCCTGCCATCGCAAGCGCTTTTCGGTAAGCTAAGATGGCCTCCTGGCACTTGCCATCCCGAAGCAGTCGGTCGCCCCGGAGCTTTGCCCGTTCCAAGGGATTTTTATCCTCCATCCATGCCACGCCCTGGAGCACCTTCTGCAACTCCTCCTGGCCATAAAAGCCCCCGGCCTCTAAAATTTGCCCCAGGCACCAGCAGCCGCTCTCCTCCCGGTCAATCCCTCCCCGAATGTCCTGGGCAAGTCTGGCTTCACCCAATTCCTCTTCCAGCCACTGGCACAGCCCCTCATTGAAAAAGCTCTCCCCCACAAGCTCCGCATTCTGATACAGATAATAACACAATTCTTCCAGTGAATAAAAGCTTACGCCCTCTACCTCCAGACACAAAGGCCGTTCTGCTATCTTCCCTGCACATAACCACACTCTGCCCATGGACTAACTCCTCCCATTCAGCTCCCAATTTCAAACTCCCATTCCAGCCCTGTCCCCGGCTGCATACTCCCCCAGCCAATATCCTTCAGCCTAAGGAAAAGCTTTCCCCCTTCCCGCCAAAGGGTAGCGGCCAGCCGGTTCCGCCTGGCCCTTGCGGCGGAAAGGCCAGGAAGGTTCAGGCGCAGTGCCCTAGCTTTCTTGCCGTCTAAGCCCTGAACCCACAAATCCAGGCACGCCTCCCCTTCTGTCAGGATGCGGAATTCCTTTCCCACCTGGAAGCAGCTGTCTCCGGCCTCCACTAGGAAATAAATCCGCTCCTCATCTCCGTAAGCAACCTTCAGATAGATATGCTCCATCATTTTATATTCGCAAAAATAAAAGGCCTCCGCCTCCTCTCGGTGCTGCTGGAACACTCCTGCATAGCAGGCTCCCTTCGTATAGAGGTTCTTTCCCTGGAACGCCCGCTTTCCCTGGCAGATTACCTTCAGGGATTCCTCCATCCAGTCGCCCTCAAAGCCGCTTCCGACCAAATAGACCGATGACACGATTTTCTTAGCCATGGACTCCCGCAAGAGCCCTGCAAAGGCAGCATCCCAATCTTTTACCTTCTCAGGCAGCTTGCCCAAGCGCTGCTCCTCCACAAACGCCACCATTGGGCGCGTCTTCCGATTACAGGTCAGACGCTTCTGCCAAATCTCATCTCCTTGGCAGGAGTAAAGCATCACGTCATAGCCCCACAATTCCTGTTTCTGGCTTACGGCATAGGCATAGAAGCTCTCCCTGTAATCCTGCACCACCACCTGGCTCCCCTGCAGCCCAAGCTTCTCTAAGATGCGCAACAGAAGGCTTGCCAGCTCCTCTGTCATCTCCTTTAAAGCCAGGACGCATTTCGTCACTGCTTTTATGCCCTGCTCCGGGAGAGCCATACGTATCACCCTCCACAAAAATATCTGCAGTAAATCTTCCGCCAGGTATTCCTGATCCAGCAAAACCGTCTCCTGCTTCAATGCCCGGGGCAGCAGGTAATCCACATACCCCCCTTCCCCAGATTCCGCCAGCCTGCTGGCCTCTTCCCCAAAGCACCACCGCCCTGTTTTCTTGCACCTGCAAAGGGCGGTGGGAATCCGGTAAGCCTCCTCCCCTGCCACGGCGCTCTTCGTCTCCGGCTCTGGCAGTCCAGGATGGTAACAGCTCACCTGTGTCCACCGAATGCCCATGTCTATCCCAATATACCATTCTCCGCCTGCCAGCCTCATTTCCCTATCACCTGCCTATCTTTATGCCCTTTATATTATCCCAAATGCATCCTTCACAAACCCATCCAAACGGCCATAGGCCGCCATCCGCTCCCGCAGGGTGGCCTCATCCTTAACCTGATGGCTGACCATCATGTCATTCAGCAAATCATAACGGCTCCCTTCCGCACTAGTGCAGAACTCCTGGTTCTGGATGTGGCCGCTTTCTGTCAGCTCCCATTCCCCATCTATCCGCTCCTTGATGAAATAAGGGACCAATTCCCCATAAAAGACCAAAAAGCTTTTGACAAAGACGCCTTTGTACATTTCTTTCATTTCACATTCCGCATATTCCTTGGCTCCGGCGGGAAGGTAGCTGACCACCACTTCTGCGTCCGGGCTGGTTCGATACTCCAAAAACACCCTGTCGTGGTACAGGTATTTCCCTGCAAATTTTTCCGGCAGCGTCTGATAAAAGGAGAACCAGATATCTTTGGAAACGCATTCTCCCAGAAGGCGCTCCGCCCATTCCTCCTCTTCCTCGGATAATTCCCGCTGGAAGGAACACCACTTCAAAAAGCCAAGCCTCAAAGCCTCGTTCAAGGGCTGCCCTTCCTTTAGGAGCTTGAAAATCCGATGGAAATTAAACTCTGCCGCCACTGCGTCCCTGGACACGAACAGATGAGCCATCTGGGAAAGGTAGGCAAGCTCCAGCGTTTCCTTCCCCTGCTTTTCCACATAACTCTGGAAAATGCTCTCCATATCTGCGGAGAAATTCCCGGTAAACAGGAACTGCTCCAAGCACCGTTCCTCCAGCCCATAAGTGTCCAGTCCAAAATCCAAAGCCGCCCGCCACAGCTGAGCCATCTCATCCAGGCTCCCCTGGAAATGATTGCACATATAGGACAAAATCCTCTCATTATATTTGCCCCGCAAAAATACCACCCGGCAAATCTCCAAGAGGAATGGATCTGGCTCTTCCCCTTGCCCTTCTAAATCCTCCATCCGATGGCAGACCACATACACCAGCTTTGTCGGCGCAATATGCTCGCAGCCATAGGATTGCAGCAATTCATAAGCTTTCTGATAATGCCGCCTTGCCACCAGAAGCTCCATCACCTTTTTGCGGGAAGGGCTGTTCACGCCCTCAAAGGCCAAAGACAGCAGGAACTCGTCCAATGCATCCCCTGTATAGTTCTCATAATAGTAGGCCAGCATCTGGGGCTGCAGCTCGCTCCGATACTCCTCGCTGATTTCATCGGACTCTACCAGCATCTGGAGATAAGGCAAATCCTCCTCCTCATAGGTCTGCCAAATCCGCTTCCCGTCAAAATATTTCAGCAGCGGCAGTATCTTATCCTTAGCTCCCTCAACAGCTTTGCTTAAAAATTTCTCAATATCCATCAAAGGCTCTGCCACCAGGGGCTCTTCCGGCAAAAAACGATTGCCCCTGCCGTCTTCCAGCAAAATCTGGTAATCGCTCCCATATATGCCCACATACCCCTGTCCCCGGCTAAGCGCCACAACCTGCTCCTTTTTCAGCGCATGGTGGCGCACCACCAAGTAGGAGGCATTGGGGTTGCTGCAAGTTACCCGGTGGACAAACAGCACCTTGGCCAAACAATCCGCCATCTCGCCCCGAATCATTTCCGGAGCCAGCACTTCCCGGCAGATAGGCGCCAGATATTGGTCCATGCTGCCCGCCCGGATTTTCTGAAGCACGAAATCCTCCATATTCTTCCGATAGTGGGGATAGACCCCCTTCCACAGGGACTGGCTGCCAATCATGGCGCAATAGAGCCTGGCTTGGGCGCGGTAAGGCAGGCCGCTTTCGTATTGGAAATACATGACCAAGCTCTTAGGCAGCCGCCCAATCTCCCCAGCAGACTTCACCCAGGCCTCATAAATCCCTGCAATCCGCAGCTCCTCCGCCACGCCCAGCTGATACCACTTAAAATAACGCTCCCCATAGCGATTCCAACGCATGCAGTAGCTGCAGATAGCTTTCAGCATTTCCTTCTCGGAATGCACCTCATAGCAGGCAGTCAGTATCCTCACCCAAATAGGATGGTATTCTGAAATCTCTGGCTCCAACTGACAGACCTGCCGGGCAATCTCCCTTGTGAGCGCCTTGTACTTTACCGCCCAATACAGAACCTTCCGCTGAAAAACACCCGGCCTGGCCAGCAGGTAGGGATCCTTCTGGAGAATCCGGTAAGCCTCCAAATAGAGCACCGGGCTCTCCTTCCCCCGCCCCAGCTGCCGGGCAATCAAATCTAGTTTCCGGCTCCTGCTGTGGTTTATCCCTTCATCCAAAAACAGCAAAAGCCAAAACAGGAAATTATCCTCCTGATTCTTCTGGTAAATTTTGCGGATTCTCCCTGTCATCTTGTCCACATAGGACACTTCCGGATCCCGCAGCGTGCACAGATACAGATAATAGGCATAGAGCGCCGATTCCTTATCCACCTTGTACTTTGGAAAGGAATCCAGCGTCCATTCCGCCTCCTGCCTCTGCTTGCTCACCAGGAACACCTGCGCTTTGCCCAGCAAGTACCAAAGGTTGTCCGGCTCCAGCAGGTGCAGCTCATCCAAGAGCTGCCCTGTCACCTTCGCCCACACCCCTGTCATAATCTTATGAGTGCCCAAGCCCAAAAAGGCCTTCATAACCTCCAGCCTCTTCTTGCGCGCCTCCCGCCCGGTCCGGGTGCTGTCCGGGTGCTTTTGAGCCACGCAGATTTCCACACATTCTTTCTGGAAAGGGGTCTGGAACGTAATCCTGCCAAAATTCTTCCCGCTGTGCAGCTTCCCTGGGTCAATCATATACTCCGCCACCGCATGGCTGCCCACAAACTCTCCTGTGGTAATCCGCTCTTTGCCTAGCTGTATCCAAGCAGCATCGCTTTTAGCCTCAATGGCAATAAAGCCCCAGCCATCCCGCTTTAGGGTAATCAGCTGCTTCTGCATCTCCCGAATGCCGGAAAATTCCCGGCAAGCCTCCTCCACCTCAAAGAACACCCTCTTCTTCTTCTTCGTGGCAATCAAAAACTCCTCCACCTGGAGCTTGGTGCAGGGCTTGCGCATCAAGGCCTGGTAAATCATCCGCTCCTCTGTCTCCTGGGGCTTAAATATCAGCTTGAATTCCGGCTTTCCAAAGACCTTCACCGCTTCCTCATAGGAATTGCGGGCCAAGTTGGCAAACTCAAAAATCGTGCGGATTTTGCCCATGGAGCTGTCCGCATAGTCCTTTGAGACAGAGGCGCAAAAGGGAAGGTCGTATTCGCCCAGACTGCTGATAATGTGGAAATTGCCTTTCTGGACGTCGCCTTCGGAAAGGCCCTCGCTGTGGAAAGCAAAGGCCAGCGCAATTTTCTCCCCCTGGAATTGGAGGGTTTGGCATGCCATCCTGGGGTTGGAAGAGCAAATCATGCCTTCTGCCTCTGCCCCGTCTGGGGCTTCCAGGAAAAACTCCCCGCAGTAGTCCGCCCCCTCCACCACTTCAAATTCCAGGGCTTCCGGCACTATCCTAAGCGGGGACACGGTAAGGCTGCATTTTCCAGCAGCCATTTCT